>JAQBWJ010000407.1 GCA_027625215.1 Candidatus Poribacteria bacterium | reverse complement strand
AGTTCTATCGCGGGCTGTTCTGTCCGTTCTGCAATGAGCAACTGGCGGGCTATCAAAAGGTGTTGGGCGATTTGGAAGCCGAGGGCATCGCGCTGTTGGCGATCAGCGTCGATCCGCCTAATTTGGCGCAAACCATGCGCGACCGGCACATGCTGACGTTCCCGCTGCTGCAAGACCCCGACCTCGCCACGATTGTTGCGTACGACGTGAAAGCCCCGTTCCTTGATCTCGCCGCGCCAACAACGTTTATCGTCGATGGCGACGGTATCGTGCGGTTCAAATACGTCGACCCGTTCATCGACACTCGAATTTCGCCCGCCGATATCCGCGACAACGCGATTGCGATCAACAACGGCGAAACACCCGTCGACCCGCTCCCCGTCGAACCGCAAGGCAACGCGGCGACGACGTGGGCGAACTTGAAACGGTGACGCGATTGGGCAAGAGAACGGTCCGCGTTGAAACGCCCTCCCGACTCCATTTCGGGTTGATTGACCTGAACGGCGAGATCGGTCGGATCGACGGCAGTATCGGGTTAACGCTCGACAAACCCGGCTTCGTCTTGACGGCGACGACCTCCGACGACATCGAAATTGTTGGCGCGGGCGAGTACGAACCACGCGCTCGTTCGTTGATCGAACGGTTACAACAGGAGTGGAATGTCGGTGGCGCATCGGTCGCGTTTGACGAGACGATCCCGGCGCACTCCGGTCTTGGAAGCGGCACTCAACTGACGCTCGCGCTGATCCATGCGATGGCGCGGCTTTATGACGTGGAACTTCCACCGACAGAAGCGGCGTTGTTGTCGGGGAGAGGCGGCACGTCCGGCGTCGGCATCTACGCCTTCTCGCAGGGCGGATTCTTGGTGGACGGCGGACACCGTTACCCGCAACAAAAGAGCTCGTTTCTGCCATCGGCGGCGTCTCGCAGCGCGGGTGTAGGACCCTTATTGATCCGCCGCGATTTCCCCGAATGGGAGATGCTGCTCGTCATCCCGAACGCACGCCATATCTCCGGCGATGAGGAAGTCCGCCTGTTCCAAACGCTCTGTCCGATGCCCCCGACGGCGGGCGCGCATGTCTCTCATTGGCTGGTGATGCGGATGCTGCCCGCGTTGGTGGAGGGCGATCTCCGCGGGTTCGCCAAGTCGCTTGAGGCGGTTCAGGCGGTCGGATGGAAGAAAGTGGAGATCGACGCGCAGGAGCCGGTCGTTCGCAAAACCATGAGTTTTCTGCGGGGCAATGGGGCGGACGGAGTTGCGATGAGCAGTTGGGGACCCGCGCTCGCCGTCTTCGCCGACGACGTTCACGCGCTGAAACCCGCGACGGACGCCTTCCTCGCCTCGCTGCCGGACGGCGGCACAAGTCTCATCACCCGCGCGAACAATCACGGCGCGACCATCGAGGTCACGGAGACATGAGCGTACTCGACCTGATCCGCCGCCGCCGCAGTCACTACGGCGATTTTCTCGACCTGTCCATCACCCAAAACGACCTCGACGCGCTCATCGAAGCGGCGCGTTGGGCGCCTTCGCCGTTTAACATTCAGCCATGGGAACTCGTCTTTGTGACCGACTCCGACCAAAAAGCGGCGCTCGGAAAGGCGACGCGCGAGGCGATGGCGTCGCAGTTCAAAGACGAGTCGTTCTTGAAGTCGGTCGCGTCGTGGACTCGGCTTGATGCGAAGACGTGGCAGCAGCAAGGTGACGGCGTGTTTCTTGGCGACCAACTCCCCGATTCGACGCTCGCCAAGACGGTTGCGCCGTTGGTGATGAAGCACACTAAGATCGTCGCCGCGTTGGGAAAACTTGGTGGCGGGAACGGTCCCGGTAGGATGATGGAGGCGTTGTTGGTTGGTTCGCCGCTGTTGATGGTGGTGCTACGCAACCGCGAGCGCGTCTCGCCCGGCGACAACGGCGAGGCGTGGACGCACTATTCGTTCGGGGCGATGTTCCAGAACCTTCTCCTTGCCGCGACGGAACGCGATATCGGCTCGCAGTTCGTCAACATGGCGTTTGAGCGGGGCGACGACCGCGAGCGCATCCGCCAACTCCTGAACGCTCCCGAATCGCGCGAACCGCTACTGCTGTTTCGCTTCGGATACCTCGATCCTCGTGATAAACTTTCGGTGCGTCTGCCGAAAGAGCAGATCGTGCATCACGACCGCTATCATGAATCCGACTCAAAAGGTTCCGACGCATGAACGCCGTCCTATTTCGCGCCCCGAACGCGCCTCTCACCTTAGAAGAACGCGCGATTCCGTCCCTCAACGACGGCGATGTGCTGTTGAAAATCGACCTATGCGGCGTTTGCGCGTCCGACCTGATGGCGATTGACGGCGTCGTGACGGACTATTCGCCGCCCGTTGTGCTCGGACACGAGATCGCGGCGCGCGTTGTCGAAAGCCGCGACCCACGATTCAAACTCGACACGATCACAAGCGTGAACCCGATGATCTCCTGCGGCGTTTGTTCGTATTGTCGTCGCGGCGAGCACAAGTACTGTCCCAAACTGTATGGGATCGGACACGACATCGACGGCGGTTTCGCCGAGTATATGATCGTGCCGAAGCCGCTCGCGGAGGCGGATGGGTTGCTCGTCGTCCCCAACGGCATTCCCGCCGAACGACTGATGTTTGTCGAACCGCTCGGTTGTGTCCTGAACGCCGTCCATGAGACGCGATTTCGTGAGAGCGTCGTCGTGCTGGGCGCGGGAACCATCGGACTTCTCTTCACCCAACTGCTGGCGGAGCGTGGATTGCAAACGGTTGTCGTAGAGCCGATGGCGCATCGCCGCGAGCAGGCGCAATCGTTCGGCGCGACGTTGACCGTCGAACCGACGGAGGCAGGATACGACGCGCTGCGAGAGGCGACGGACGGCGGCGCGGACACGGTGATCGTCGCCACCGACCACGAAGCGGCGATTCAAGACGCGTTCAAGTCGGTGCGACGCGGCGGCGTCATCAACTTCTTCGGACTCGCTCCGGCGGGGCGTATGTTGGAGATGGAACTGGAACAACTCCACTATCAGGGGTATACGATCCTCGCGTCGTGGGCGTTTTCGCGGAAGAGTCTCGCCGAAGCGCGCGACCGCATCGCCGACGGCAAGATTGACCTGTCCCCAATGATCACCCAACGGTTCGCCCTGAAAGACGCAAACGAGGCGATCCGGTACGCCCGAGACCGAAAAGGCGTTAAAGCGGTATTCGACCCCTCTCTTGGCTGACAACGAGGCTGCCGTGAATATCCCAAAGAAGACGATCTACGAAGGCTTCTACACGTTCGAGGTGTTGCAAACGCCGGACGGCGAACGCGAAGTCCTCCGCACCTCCGGCGGCGTGAGCATTCTCCTCCACGACACCGTCAAACGACGGATCATCTTGGTGGAACAGCCGCGCGCGTCGTTGATATCGGACGAAAACCCCGATGGGTTAATCGTTGAAAACGTCGCGGGGCGGTTCGACGTGAGGCTTGGAGCGAAAGCGTTGGCGGTCAAGGAAGCGTGGGAGGAAGTGGGCGTCCGATTGCGCGAAGACCAGGTGGAACTCTTGAACGACGGGCAACCGATGACCGTGTCCGCAGGCGCGACGGACGAACTCGCCTATCTCGCCTATGCGGAGATTACCCCAGACCAGATCGAGCCGGGCGAGCATGTGCGCGGTGTCGTCGGCGAGGGAGAGCGGGTCACGCGCGTCTTCGTGTCGTTGGATGATCTTGACTCCTACATCTGTCAGGACATGCGCGTTTGGGCGTTGATTCAGCACCTCAAGTTCCGACTCGCAACGGGTCATTCCTAGATGCCGTCGATCCCCGACCTCTCACCCGACATACTGACCGCCCCTGTTCGTCAACGGTTGAACGACCCGAACGCGACGGTCGATTCGTGGGCGTGCGAGCCGGTCGGTTCCGGTTTCGGGGGCA
>JAQBWJ010000406.1 GCA_027625215.1 Candidatus Poribacteria bacterium | reverse complement strand
CGACCCCCGCCGCCATCAACCCAAGATGCGTGTGGACGATCCATCGAAACGGGCGCGTCGCTCCGGTGAAAAAGATGACGAACCCGAACGCGATTCCGGCAACCATGAGTACGACGGCGAGCCGCAGCAGCGCGTTCCCGTCCCGCAGTCGCCCGACAAGCCACTTCGCGCCAATCGCCGCCACACCAACGCCTAAAACGGCGTGGAGCACGACGTTCACGACATACGGGATACTCGCGTCGTTACGGGCGAACAGATAGCCGCTGTTCACCAACAACACCGCGCCAAGCCACCACACCCAGTTCTCTTTCAATCGCCGCATGACCTGTCCCTTATCCCACGTATTCGATTTTCCACACATCGTCGAGTTGTCGCGTCATCTTACGCGAAAACACCGCGTCGAAACAATCGGACGTTGCCATGCCGACCTTGATCTCGACGCGCCCAACGCCTATGCTTCCCCGCGATTGTCCGCCCTCGATTCATCCCCACATTCACGGAGCTCATAGACGATGCCCGCCTACCCGACGTTCACCCCAGACCAACTTGACGACATCCTCGCCTTTTTCAAAGCGAACAACTACGTCGTGATCGGCGGGACACTTAGCGACGAGGACGTGCAATTCCTCAACGCCTTCTGCGAGCGTTCCCAAAAGGAGCGTCCCGATGAGTGGGGCGTCGGCAAGCGGCAACTGCTGTCGCACGGGCAAATCTTGGTGAACTACCCGGAACTCGACCCCTACGTGCGGCATGCAAACGTGTTTCCCATCCTCAAGGCGATCATGGGCGACGACATTCGCTTCTCCCAATACGATTTCCGCGACGCCCCCGAAGGGAGCGGCATGGAGGTCGGCATGGGATGGCATCAGGACCGTCCGCAGATCACCCGCGAAAACTGGGACGCCGATCACCCCTATCAATGCCGTTACCTCTGCTCGATTCACTATCTGACCGACGTAACGGACGACGCGCCCTGCTTCGCCGTCGTGCCGAACAGCCACCCATACGAGTCGATGGCAGAGGCGGAAGAGAAGATGGGCGACGACTTCCAAATCATCCCGATACGCGGCAAAGCAGGCACGACGGTGATCTACAACATCGCCATCTTTCACACCCGTTTGGCGGGAACGTCACCCAAAGGTCGGCGGACGCAACACACCTATTTCAGCAAAGAAACCAGTCCCGTGCTGACGAACTGGATGCTGCTGCCGGAACGTTTGGCGAAGCATCCCGACGACGAGACGCGCGCCTTCTACAGCCAATGGACTCCTGCGACGATTGAGTG
This sequence comes from Candidatus Poribacteria bacterium, assembly GCA_027625215.1. GTDB lineage: Bacteria > Poribacteria > WGA-4E > JAQBWJ01. Next base: position 2,639 of record JAQBWJ010000406.1, on the reverse strand, counting down.
GGTGGAAAAGGGGTTTGCGTAAGGCAACACAGGGCTGTTCAGTCCCCACGACCATAGGAACCACATGATAGGTTGATTGGGCGATCAACATTGATCAACCATTCCTTCATCGAGTTTACATCGGTTGACTTGGGTTAACGTAAGTTTACACCTTATTTTGGCATAAACCTCTATGAGCGCTGGGTTCTAAGGGTTTACAACTGGAAGTGTGTTAACCCGTTACGTCGCCATCCGGCGCAGATGACCATTGTTTATCCCAGTTGAAAGCGGACAATTGAACAGTCCAAAAGGCAACAGGTGCACGTTGTCGCGGTGAACCGCATCCGTTAAACTCCGCCGCGTAACCCCCCGACATTCCCAATGCGCGGTGCGTTGTAAGGAGGAACGGCTGTGGCGGACTACCAACCTCTCGACCTTTCGTCGTTGGCGAACGCGGACGACTCGATCCTCAACGGGCGCGGCCAAATCCCGACCGGGCAACAGGAATATCACGGGATTCCGTTTCAAGTAGGATCGGGCGACGGCGCTGGCAACACCGTGATCCATCTCGGCGACGGCGCGTCGATGAACGCTGTGACCGTCCCCGTCGGCGCGAAGGCAACGCACGTCCTCTTTGCCCACTGCCTCCTCGACTCGTGGATCCACGAAGGCGACCCCGTCGGTCGCGTCTGCGCCGATTACGAGTTCGTCTATGCCGACGGCTCGAAAGACGCCGCGCCCATCCGCGAGCGGTTCGAGACGGGCATCATCCCCTCCCCCTGGGGACAATGGGCGCTCCTTTCCTACCCCGACATGAAGGACGGCAATCAACCCCGCTATCAAGGCAACTGGGGCGCGGCGGGCAACCGACAGACCGAAGTCTACCAGGGCGGTCCCCGTTGGTTCTATCTATGGGCGTGGACGAACCCGCACCCCGACCGCGCAATCTCGTCCATCGTCATCCACCCCAAAGGTCCGAAGTTCTATATCGGCGGCATCACGCTCAGTTCGTTGGAGGAGTACCCCTTCAACCGAACTGCCAAGCGCGACGTGAAGATCGTCCTCATGAAAGACGAGGACGCGACCAAGCCGTTCAACCTCGAAGTCGAGGTGGATCGCGGCGTCGCCACCTACCCATTCGCCCTGCCGAAAGACCCCGTGGACGGGTTCCTGGCAGACAGTTTCATTGGTTGGGGCGAACCGCTGAACCCGCAAAGCAGCCCTTCCTATGTCGAGATCGCCGCGTCGCCCTCCGCAACCGTCACCGTGAAGAACCACGGCGAAGAGCTCGGCTCCGTCAAATGGAGCGAACTCAACGACAAGAAGGAAGTCGAGTCGAACGATAGAGTCAAGTTCGTGATGGTCGATGAGGGGCGCAACTGGGTGAAGACGACCGTCCTCGATGACGAGACGGGGAAGCCCGTTCCCTGCCGCGTTCATTTCCGGTCGAGAGACGGCATCCCCTATCAACCGCACGGACACCACAACCACGTCAACTCGAACAACGGGACGTGGCATGTCGATATCGGCGGCGACGTGCGACTCGGACAGATCACCTACGCCTACATCGACGGCAAGTGCGAAGGCTGGCTCCCGCGCGGCGATGTTGTCGTGGACGTTGCGCGCGGCTACGAGTACGAACCGATCCGCGAGAAGATCGAGATCAAACCGGGTCAACAGGAGTTGACGCTTCGGCTCAAACGCCTCCGCAACATGGAGGCGGAACGCTACTTTTCAGGCGATACGCACGTCCATTTCCTCTCGACACAAGGCGCGCACACGGAAGCGGCAGGCGAGGGGTTGCAGGTCGTCAACCTGCTGCTGTCGCAGTGGGGACACCTGTTCACGAACACGGAGGAGTTCATCGGGCGACCGAGCGTCTCCGACAGCGGCGAGACGATTGTCTACGCGACACAGGAGAACCGACAGCACATCCTCGGACACCTGACGCTGCTCGGTTTGAAGGAGCCCGTGAACCCCTGGTGCTCCGACGGACCCGGCGAAGCGGAGTTAGGCGGCAACCTCGAAACGACCCTCTCCCGCTGGGCGGACGCCTGCCACGATCAGGGCGGAACGGTCGTCATCCCCCACATCCCGAACCCGAACTGCGAACCCGCCGCGCTCATCTCGACAGGACGCGCAGACGCCGCCGAATGGCTCACCCACGACCGATACAGCCACCTCGAGTACTACCGCTACCTGAATATGGGCTACAAACTGCCCATCTGCGGCGGCACGGACAAGATGACTTCCGATGTCCCCGTCGGCATCTACCGCACCTACGTCCACATCCCCGACGACCAGCCCTTCACTTACGACAACTGGTGCGCCGGACTTAAAAACGGCAACACCTTCCACAGCGGCGGACCTCTGTTGAGGATGACGGTCGAGGGCAAGCCGATTGGCAGCACGATCAACCTTCCCGGCAACGGCGGCACGGTGGACGTGCAAGCGTCGGCAGTCAGCGTCCTCCCGTTCCACTCGTTGGAGATCGTCAAGAATGGTGAGGTCGTCGCGCGCGTGGAAGAGTTGAGCGGCACGAAGTCGTTGTCGATCCGCGAACGGGTCCGCGTCGACAAGCACTCCTGGATTGCCGTGCGCTGCGCGGGGCCCAACTACGACAGCGTGAAGCACCACGACGGCTGGCGGCGCGGTATCAT
>JAQBWJ010000405.1 GCA_027625215.1 Candidatus Poribacteria bacterium | reverse complement strand
TCGCCGACTACCTGCGGAGCGTCCGCGCCGTCGTGAGGGAGCGGTTGAATCAAGGCGACGACAAAGACGCCGCCGTCGATGCGGTGGGCTATGACGAGTTCGTTGGCGACCGCCTTCCCAAAGACCGCAACGGTCAGCCGAGACGCCATCGCGCCACCGTCGAGAAGATCGCCGACGAAGAGCTCCGCGACATGCGCGGCAACGCTTCAGCGCGAAGGGAAGAAGTGAGTAACGAGAAGTGAGAAGTGAGATGGAGCGGAAGGCGGTCGCGCGCGCCTAACATCGCATCCTTACTCAAGGAGCAATACCATGATCCCGCTAATTAGCAGTCTCTGTTACGGACCTCTTGAAGTGTGTCAACTGCCGCGAACGTGGTGGAAGACGATCCTTCGCCGCAAAGGGCTGTTGGACGAGGAATACCCCGACTGCTCGCCCGGCTTGGATACGGGCGTCCTGAACGCGCTCGGACTCGACAAGGACGCGACGCTCGGCTACCTCCGCGACGCGCTGCCGGACTATTTGACGTTCGAGAAGTGGGTCGTCGCGCAAAAGGGCGGGAATCTGCCGATGGACGAGATCGCCAAGTGGAACGAGAACGTCCGTCACCGAGTGCATCGCCGACCGGAGAAACTCGCCGAAGTGTACGGCGATATCGGGTTGTCGCCCGACTGCGGGATCGACGACGCGGTGATTTTGAACTCAACGCAGGACTGGCAACTGTTCGTCAAGCGCGACCTCGACTCCGACTTCGCGGGGATCGGCGGGCGGGTCGTGCCGCTCATCTCGTCGCTCGACTACGGGACGCTCGGCGTGTGCCAACTGCCGCGAACGTGGTTGAAGATCGCCCTCCATATCATGGGACGGCTTCACCCCGACTACCCGCACATGACGGAGAACGGGCTCGATCCGCGCGTGTTGCGGCTGCTCGGACTCGAACCGCACGACGCGATCAAGCAGATCGTCAGCGCGGGGTCGTCGTACGTCGAGTTTGAGGCGTGGGTTCGGGATGCAGTCGGCGAACCGGACCGCGCGGCGGTCGAGGAATGGAACACGTTCATCCGCACGCGCACCCATAACGAGCGGAAGTTGGAAGAGATCAGAGCGACACTCGGCGAGGCGTTGGATGTGTCGGTCGTGTCGGCGACCGTGCTGAATCACGTTGAGGACTGGCACTACGCGCACGCCGATTTGGTCTGAGAAACCAACGAGGGGGCGATCTTTCCCAATGATTCACCTAAAAGCGGTCGATTTCTTTGTCTATTCCGTCAGCGACATGGGGAAGGCGCGGGCGTTCTATGAGAATGTCCTGAACCTCCAACCGATTGGCGAGCCGGGCGAGTCGTGGACGGAGTACGACATCGGCGGCAGAACGCTTGCCCTGCGGAAGGTACGTGCGGGCGAGGATGAGCCTCCGGGCGGCGCGATTGCGGTCGCGGTGGACGATGTGGCGGATGCGGTGGACGCGCTCAAAGCGGAGGGCGTCGTGATTCCGTACCCGGTGGGGGATTTCCCGTCCTGCCACACGGCGATTGCGCTTGATCCCGACAACAACCCGATTCTGATTCATCGGCGGAAGGACGGCACGGTCGGATAAGACGGCTACCGAACTTCCGGCGTCGGGAACGCCGCCAAAAACCTGTCCAACCGCTCGCGGGCGAGGGTGGCGTCGCCGTCAAACAACGCTTGGGAGATCGCGTCCAAGCGGCTGGCGGCGTCGGGGTTTTGAGCGAACTGTTTGCGAAGTCGGTAGAGCGTCACGGGCAGCCGCAGGTCGTCGGGCTCGTAGGGGAACGCGGTCTGCCGTTGCCGTCGAGCCGTTTGGAGGGTTTCGAGTTCGCGGAACCCTTGATCAGCCGTCGGTTCGATGACGGTGCCCTCGCCGTAGTCGTTCCAAGTCGCCAACTGCACGAACGCCGCGGCGCTGTTCAGCGCGAGATCAAGCGTTTCCCGAAACGTCTCGCCGCGACGATCATCCAAGTACCCGTGCGATTCCATCACACCAGCCTCTTGATAGATGTCGTGGAATCCGGGAAACGCGGCGGCGACCGAGAACGTCCAGTCCTTCGACCACCGGGTGAACGTCTCGACGTATTCTTGAAGTCGTTGCGTCGTGAGCGTTCCGTCGCGCGCCGCCCACATGGGGAGCCATGCGAAGGCGCCATCCGCAAACGCCTTCCGCTCGTGAAGCGTCGCCACCATCGGACGCTCGTCGTTCGCCGACAGAATCTCCTCCCACTGCGCCTCCGAGTAGTACTCGGGACCAAAGATGAGGAACAGCGGACGGCCATCCCACTTGAGGTAGAGCGGATCGCCGAACCATTCCGCCCGAAGGTACTCCATCACGGCGTTGCCGTGCGCGACCGCATCATCCGCCGATAGCCGCCCCATGTTCACCATCGCGCGGACGGTGCGGTCTTCGTAGCAGACCGCATAACCGAGTCCGGCGCGGCGGGCGACCTCGATGACTCGATGGGTCGTTTCGTTGAGCCAGCGGTAGTCGTACACGTCCTCGAAACCGTACCAGTCGATGATAATGCCGTCGATCCCGGCGAGTTTCATCAGGAGGACGTGGTTCTCCAGGAGGTCGGGGTCGTTCGTGGCGTACGGTTCGATCAGCGGATACTGATGCGACGCGACCTGACGGCGACCGTTCGCGTCGGTGTCGTTGGGGTTGAAGCGGTTCATCGTCCAGTGCCAGCCCCAACGTTCGTCGGTCGGCGGCGCGGCATACCAGGGCATGTAGTGCGCCAACACGAGCGGTTGGGTCGTCTGATCGTCGCCGTTGTCTGCATCGACATTGATCGGCGCTGAGAGGACGAACGCCGCGATGCCGATCACGCAAACGTATCGCCACACGAGGCGAGCCGCTCTCCGAGCTTGAATTGCGGTTTGCCATCTTCTATCATCCCTTTCGTCGGGGCGTAGCGCAGCCCGGTAGCGCATCTGCTTTGGGAGCAGAGGGTCGGAGGTTCGAATCCTCTCGCCCCGACCATTTTCATACCCTCTCATATCAAGCATCCGCACATTTTCCACTCCTACCTCATATTCGCCGAAAATCGTCTTTGGTGGCAAATTGGTGGCAATGAGAAAACGGAGCCGTCTCAGGACGGCTCCGTATCTTCGTCGTCGAAGGGCAGTCGGTGGACTTGCCCCTTGTGACTTTCCGACGACAGATGGGCATAGATCAGCGTGGTGTTGTAGTCGTGATGCCCGAGTAACTGCTGTATATGTAACAGGGGCACGCCCTGCATCGCCAGATGGCTTGCGAAGGTGTGACGAAGCGTGTGCAGCGTCACGTTTCCGACGCGAGCCTTCCGACAGATGGTGCGGAGCGTCTTCTTCACCGTCCAGCGGAGTCGTTCGCCGCCGTAGGTGAACACATAGGGATTCTCGACGCCGTTGCGTTCACGTTCCTCGTAAAGGACACGCCTAAGAGCGTCGGTCATCTCGACCGTCCGGTACTGACGGTTCTTCGTCTGCCAGTCCTCCTTCGATTGAATCGTGATCGTATTTGCGTCGAAGTCGATATCCGACCACGTCAGGTTGAACAGCTCCGCCTTTCGCATTCCTGTGTGCAGCGCCGTCACGATCAGCGGGTGCAGATAGGTCTCCTTCGCGGCGGTCAGCAACCGACTTACTTCACCCGTCGACAGGTAGCGCGGCGGCTTCTTCACCTCGCGCATCCGCTCGACATCGCGGACCAGATTGCGTTTCGCATACCCGAGCCGCATCGCCAAGCGGAACATGACGGACAGGAGCTGGAGCTCCATGTTGATCGTCCGGGGGCTCATGTCGTCGCGATGACGTTTCGACTTGTAGCGTTCGATTGCCGCCGGGGAGATTCGGGAGATCTTCGTCTTTCCGAAGAAAGGCGCGAGATTGGACCGAATCATCCATCGCTCATTGTAGACCGTCTTCGCCGCTTTGT
>JAQBWJ010000404.1 GCA_027625215.1 Candidatus Poribacteria bacterium | reverse complement strand
ACAGCGAACTGTTTTATTCGATTCAGGGCGAAGGCGTGCTGGTCGGGACGCCGAGCGTCTTTTTCCGCACGTCGTACTGCAATCTGCGGTGCGCGTGGTGCGACACCCCCTACACAAGTTGGGAGCCTGAAGACAACGACATCACCGTCGATGAGGCGTTCGAGCGAATCCATGCATACGGGTGTCGGCACGTCGTCATCACGGGCGGGGAACCGTTCATTCAGGGGGAAGAACTTGCCGCGCTTTGCGAGCGGCTGGATGCGGCGGGGCATCACATCACCATTGAGACGAACGCGACCGTCTTCGAGCCCGTCAGGGCGCACTTGATTTCGATGAGCCCGAAGTTGGCGAACTCGATTCCTCTGAGTCCCTTCCCCTTGCAAGGGAAGATTAGGAAGGGGTCGGACAAAACAGATGGGATGGTTGCCGTACATGATGCCAAACGAATCAACCTCAAGGTGATCCGTCGCTTCCTCGCGGAGTACGACTGTCAAGTAAAGTTCGTCATCGACGCGCCGGACGATCTGAAAGAGGCGCAACGGTTGATCGACGCCGTGCCGATCCCCGTCGAAACAGTCGTGCTGATGGCGCAAGGAATCACGCCGCGCGAGATTCAACCAAAGATGGAATGGCTCGCGGAGGTGTGCAAGGAGACGGGTTTCCGACTGTCGCCGCGACTTCACGTTGATCTCTGGGGAACGAAACGAGGGGTCTGATGTCGAACAAAAACGCCGTCGTGCTGTTGAGCGGCGGACTCGACTCCGCGACGGTACTCGCCATCGCCCGCGCCGAAGGCTTCCAACCGTACGCCCTCAGTTTCGACTACGGACAACGGCATCGCGCCGAACTCGACGCGGCGACGCGGGTCGCGGAATCGCTCGGTGCGGTCAATCACAAGACGATCAAGATCGACCTGAGAGCGTTCGGCGGCTCCGCGTTGACGGACGAGATCGACGTTCCCAAAGGACGCGACGACGCGACGATGGCGTCCGACATCCCGATCACCTATGTGCCCGCCCGCAACACGATCTTTCTGTCGTTCGCGTTGGGGTACGCGGAGGTTGTCGACGCGGCGGATATTTTCATTGGGGCGAACGCGCTCGATTACTCCGGCTACCCGGACTGCCGCCCCGAATACATCGCCGCGTTCGAGCAAATGGCGAATCTGGCGACGAAGGCGACCGTCGAAGGACGGTTCCGTTTTTCGATTCGCGCGCCGTTGATCGCCATGACGAAGGCGGAGATCATTCTCAAGGGGCGCGAGCTCGGAGTAGATTTCTCTCTGACGCATTCGTGCTATGATCCTTCATCGCACGGGCTCGCGTGCGGCGCGTGCGATTCGTGCCTGCTGCGACGAAAAGGGTTTTTGACTGCCGGACTTCCCGATCCAACGCGGTACATCAAGATGACCAAACGTGAACACGACGATACGTGAACGGACGATCAGCGAAAGGACGACCCCACAGTGACACTACTCGATGATGCGCCGATTCTCGGTGGCGGGCGCACCCCGATCCCTTGCACGTTCGTCATTTTCGGCGCGGCGGGCGACCTCGCCAAACGGAAACTTCTGCCCGCGCTCTACCGCGTTTGGCAACAAAAACACCTGCATCGGGACACGGCGATTGTCGGCGTCGCCCGACGCGACTGGGACGACAACGCCTTCCGAGAGGAAGTCGCCGCCGCGCTGGAAGAGTTCGTCGGTCCCGGCACGACGAAACAGCCGGAATGGGAGACGTTCTCCCGCCGCCTGTTCTTCGCCGGATTCGACATGACGGACCAAGACGGTTACAAAGCGCTCCACGACCGACTGCCCGAAATGTCCGCGTCGGAAGACGCCCCGCGTCGCACCGTGTTCTACCTGTCGATTCCGCCCGAAGTGTTCCAGTTGGTCTTGGGACAACTGGATGAGTCCGGCTTGACAGACTCGACGACGGACGCCTGCGGCAAATGGCCCCGCATCGTCGTCGAAAAACCGTTCGGGCGCGACCTTGAATCGTCCATCGAACTGAACAAACTGCTGGTCGGTTCCTTCAGCGAAGAGCAGATTTACCGCATCGACCACTATCTCGGCAAAGAGAGCGTCCAGAACATGCTCGTGTTCCGGTTCGGGAACACGATCTACGAGTCGATCTGGAACCGCCGCTACATCGACCACATGCAGATCACCGTCGCGGAAGACTTGGGCGTCGGGACGCGCGCCGGGACATACGAACAGATGGGCGCGCTCCGCGATATCGTGCAGAACCACCTGATCCAACTGCTCGCAACGGTGGCGATGGAGCCGCCGAGCGCGTTCGATTCGCGGCATGTGCGAAACGAAAAGATCAAGGTGATGGAGTCGATCCGCAAGATCAACGAAGAAGATGTCGCCGAGTACTTCGTGCGGGCGCAATATACGGCTGGAAAGATCAAAGGGACCGACGTTCCCGCCTACCGCGATGAAGACCGCATCGCGCCGAACTCGGTGACGGAAACGTTCGTCGCCGGGAAGTTCTTCATCGACACCTGGCGATGGAGCGGCGTGCCGTTCTACATCCGCACCGGGAAGCGGCTGCCGAAACGCATCACGCAGATCGATATCGTGTTCAAAGAGCCGCCGATGTTGCTGTTCGGGCGACGCAGCCCCCATGCCAACGTGCTGACGATGCGGATTCAGCCGGACGAGGGCATCTCGTTGTCGTTCGCGGCGAAGACGCCGGGCATCTCGCTCGATTTGGCGACGGTGCAGATGGACTTCCTCTATTCGCAGGCGTTCCGTCAGGATATCGGCGACGCCTACGAAACGCTGCTGCTCGACGTGATTCAGGGCGATTCGATGCTGTTTGCGCGCGCCGACATGCACAACGCCGCGTGGGAAGTGCTTGTCCCGGTCATCCGCGCGTGGGAGGACACGCTCGCGCCGCTGTATCGCTATCCGTCGGGAACGTGGGGACCGGAAGCGGCGTCCGACCTGTTGCGGCAGGACGGTCGAGAATGGCGTCCGCTCTGATTCATCGCCCTCGTTCATTGCAGAATCGCCGCCACGACGCTATACTGAAGTGGCGGCGTGATTCTGAATAACGCCCTGCAAGGGAGGCTTTCCGATGCCGTTCAATTTGGGTCCCGTAGAAATCGGACTGATCGTCGTGCTGGTGCTGCTGATCTTCGGACCGAAGCGCCTGCCGGAAATGGCGCGGTCTTTCGGCGAGGCGATCCAGGAGTTCAAGAAGACAGGCAAGAAAATGCAGGCGGACGTGAAATCCGCGCTGGAAGACGAGCCCGTCAAAACGACGACGACCACCACGACGACAACGCCCGATTCCGCGAACAAGATTTCGTGATGACCCGCTCAGATTATCTTCCGATTCGCGCCACGCATAGGAGCGTCGCCCGTTGAGACGTAGGGCTGCCAATCCCGACGGCTCGATGACATTCCTCGAGCACCTCGAGGAGTTTCGTACGCGGCTCATCCGCGTGTTGATCGCCCTCGCCGTCGGGATCGGAATATCGTTCCCGTTCCGCAACAAACTGTTCAACTTGTTGCTGCTTCCTCAGAAAATCCGCGTGCAGAACATTATTGCGGACGCGACGGCATGGCTGTCGTCGCGCTTCTTCCCGTCCGAGTTTTGGCAGTTTTTTGAACTGTGGCTTCGCGCCACCGCGACGGACGAAACGCCCTTCACCCCGAACTTCCGCAGCCCGATGGACCCCTACACGACGCTGTTCAAAATGTGCATCGTGATCGGGTTGATTCTCGCGTCGCCGATCTTGCTCTATCAAACATGGGCGTTCATCGTTCCCGCGTTGAAGCGGACAGAAAGAGGCATCGCGGTCAGACTCGGCGCGTTGATGGGCGTGTTTTTCCTGTTGGGGGTCACGTTCGCGTTCTTCATTGTGGCGCCTCTGTTATTGGAACTGTCCGCGAACCTCTGGCACTCGTCGGAAAT
>JAQBWJ010000403.1 GCA_027625215.1 Candidatus Poribacteria bacterium | reverse complement strand
CGGGCGGGAGTTGGGCATCGCGGAAAGCGCGTTGGGGCGACACCCGTTCCCCGGACCCGGTTTGGCGGTGCGCGTGCTGGGTGAAATCACCAAGCCGCGACTCGACGTGCTGCGCGAAGCGGACGCGATCTACCTTCACGAACTGCGTCGCGCGAACCTGTACGATTCGATCTGGCAGGCGTTCGCGGTGCTACTCCCGGTGCAGAGCGTCGGGGTGATGGGCGACGAGCGGACGTACGAGAACGTCGTCGCGCTGCGGGCGGTCAACAGCCGCGACGGGATGACGGCGGACTGGTCGCCCATCCCGCACGACGTGCTTGGGCGGATTTCCAACCGAATCATCAACGAGGTACGCGGGGTGAATCGGGTCGCGTACGACATCAGTTCCAAGCCGCCCGCGACGATTGAGTGGGAGTGATTCGGCATTGCGGATCAGATATCATTGAGAACGCGGCGCGCTCTACATCCAGCGTCCCATCCAACGTGAAATGCGCTTGAGAAGGCTGTTGTTCGTCATCATTCAAAGATCATGCCGCAAATTGGCTCGTTTCACGAAGGTTGTTGCGGCACGAAAACCGTGCTAGGTTTGCCCCGACTTTACGAGCGAATACCGAAACAGGCGTACGCGGAAACCTCCTCCGTTCAACCGGGAGAACCACACAAGATATGTCCGCTACCGATCCCGTTATCGAACTATACAGCATCGGCACGGAACTCGTGTACGGGCGCATTCAGGACTCCAACTCGTTCTGGATGTCGCAGCAGATCGTCAACTTGGGCGTCAAAGTGCGGCGCATCACGCAGTTGACGGACGACATTGAGGACATTCAGGCGGCGTTCAGGGCGTCCGTCACGCGCGGCACGGATATCGTCATCACGTCGGGAGGGTTGGGTCCCACGCCGGACGACTTGACGACCACCGCGTTGGCAGCCGTCGCGGGCGTTGAACTCGTCGTGAACGAGGACGTCGTGCAGGATTTCATGCAACGGCGCAACATCGAACAGCGCGAGGACATGAACCCGAACGCCCTCCGCATGGCGACCGTTCCATCGAACGCGCGCGTCATGATGAACCCTGTCGGCTGGGCTCCGGTCATCGCCACGCCCGTCGGCGATTCGACCTTCCTGTCGCTGCCCGGTCCGCCTCGCGAGATGGAAGCGACCTTCGTGCGCCACGTCATCCCGTACATCTCCGAGCATTATGAGGTGAAGGCGGCGACGCAGCGCGTCTACATCAACACGCACGAGTCGGCGGTCGCGCCGTACTTCCAGGAGATCATGAAGCAATATCCCGGCTCGTACCTAAAGGGCTACATCGCCCTGACGGAAACGCCCGGATGGTTGCCCGTTGATATCCTGGCGACGGGGAGCGACACGGAGGAGGCGCAACTCAACCTTCAATCGATCATCGACGGGTTGACGAAAATGGTCGCCGAGCAGGGCAAGCAGGTGACGGCGTACCCGGCAGCCGCCACATCGCCTCAGTGATCGTTCGTGAAGTGAGTATCGAGCGATTCGCACCGTTACGATCTCGGATCATGCGGCGGCGTCCAACTGGATAGGGCGTCGCCGCGCAATCCCAAACCCTCCCCGCGACGTTTCAAACATCATGTGTACCGCCCCACGATTTCACCCATTGTTGTTGATCGCGCTGCTTGCGCTGCCAACCGTCTGGTTGGGCTGCGGCGAGGACGCGCCGACGACGTGGTACGTCCGCAAAGGAAACGTCGTGATGGGCGCGTGGGGAGCGCGCGACGCAGACCGAACGAAGGCGTTGCTCAAAGCGTGGGTGGCTGCGCCCGTCCCGCCCGATACCACCTACGATGCGCCTCCCTTCGACTTCGACGCGATGACCGCCGCCTTCCCCGAAAACGGCGTCATCAAGGGGTGGGATCGCGGAGGCGAGTCCGACTTGGGTGAATCGGCGCAACTGGTCGATTTCCTGCGGGTTGCCCCCGATCAGTACGTCGCGTTCGGGGATCGAGGCTACGTGTCGCAGGAGTTTGTCAACCCTCGACTCACCAAAGAGCCGCTGCTGCGCGTCGATATCCACGACATGACGACGCCGGACAACGCCTTCGGGTTCTACTCGCAGAAGCGGGTGGTTGGCGGGCGGATACGCGCGTTGGGCGCGCAGTCGTTCGTCGGCGCGCGCGACCTGCACGGCTGGTCGGACAGATTCTATTTCTATATTTCGGTCTATGAGTATTCGACGGACACGGTTGAGGCGATAGAGGCGTTCGCATATGAAGTCGGCAAGCGGCTCGGCGGGGTAACGGAGGCGCCGTTGCTGACGACCGCGTTGCCGATGGACGATATCGTGCCGTTCAGCCCCAAATGGTTCCGCACGACGAAGCAGGCGCAAACGGCAACGAAGCAACCCGACCTCTTCGCCCTACAGGTCGATTCGTCGGAGCGCGGGTTCGTCGCGTTGCTGAAGTTGGATGAAGTTGTTGCGTCCGACGTGTTCTATATCGTCTATCCGAGCGAATCGGCAGCGTCTGAGGCGTTCGCCGCGCTGCGGGAAGTCTCGATACCACACAACGCGAAAAGCGCGGAGTTGGGGGTTGAGTCCGCCCGCTTCGTACAACCGCCGCCTTCACCTTACTAAGGCGCGACCCGAATAAGATGTCGTGGCAGGAGTTTTGCTACCCGTTCGCCCGAATGGTGGCTTCAGATCAGGATCATGTCACTTAACGTAATGACAGGTTGGACGATGAAATTACGATTCGGCGCAGCGGCAATCTTGTGTGTGATGGCGTTCGGTGTGGGCGTAGTCGGTTGCGGAAGGGATGATCGCGGCGGTTGGAAGATCGTTCACACGAACCCGGCGACGCATCTGATGAGCGTTGACTTTGCGAGCGAGAAAATCGGATGGGCGGTCGGCGACGAGGACGCCATTTTCACGACGACTGACGGCGGCAAAACGTGGAAAGTCCAGCAACAGCCGATCAAAAACCCGCCGACGCATATCCTGAACACCGTCTCGTTCGTGGATGAGCGCATCGGTTGGGCAGGCGGCTCGCTCGGCTCTGTGTACAGCACGGCGGACGGCGGCAAAACGTGGCGTTCCCAAGACGCAAAGACGCAGATCGGTCACCTTGGAATGCACTTTCTCGACCGCGCGAACGGCTGGGCAGTCGGAGGCTTCGGACAGATTTATCGAACGACCAACGGCGGCGGCACATGGGAAAAGCAGCATAGCGACGATTCCCACCTATGGAGCGTCTTCTTCTCCGATGCGCTGCGCGGATGCGCCGTTGGCGACGAAGCAGCGATCCTCGTGACGACGGACGGCGGCGCGCGCTGGTCGCGGATTGAACAGACGCTCGAAACGGACTACTACGATGTACACTTTCTGGACAGCCAACGCGGGTGGATCGTCGGGCGTGAGGGGACGATCTTAACGACGACTAACGGCGGACTCCGTTGGACACAACAGCAGGCTCCCGTGCCGCAGACGTTCCGCGCCATCGACTTCACGGACGACGGCATCGGGTGGATCGTCGGCGAGGCGGGCACGATGCTCCGCTCGGCGGATGGCGGCGCGACGTGGCAAGTATTCCCCTACCCAGACGAAAAGGCGGTCATCTTCCCGAACCTGCTGGACGTGACCCATTTCGGCAAGAAGGTGTGGGCGGTCGGCGAAAACGGAACTATCCTCGTCAAATGAAAGCGCGTGACGTGAAACGGATCAATCGACGCGAGTTCTTGAAAGGGTCGGCGCTCGGCGCGGCGACGGGCGCGGCGTGGCTAAACGGATGGCGTCCGGCGGCGGCGCAAGTTGAAGTGCCCGTTAAGTCCAAAGTGGTCGAGATGACCTCAACGAACGTGCAACGCGAAGACTTGATCGACGGAGCGATCCTGCGGCAGATGGTTGAGCGCGGCATGATGGAGTTGATCGGGGCGCGGAACCCGCGCGCGGCGTGGCGTCGG
>JAQBWJ010000402.1 GCA_027625215.1 Candidatus Poribacteria bacterium | reverse complement strand
CCCGAACGGTTCGCGGCGGTCGCGCCGATCTGCGGCGGCGGCGATTCAAACAAAGCGGATGTGTTGGCGAAACTGCCGATCTGGGTGTTTCACGGCGCGAAGGACGAAGTGGTGACGCCTGAGCAGTCTCAACAGATGGTCGATGCGATCAAGAAGGCGGGCGGCGACATCCGCTACACCCTCTACCCCGAAGCGGGGCATGACTCGTGGACGGAATCGTACGCCAATCCGGAACTGTATACATGGTTCCTGTCGCACAAACGGGGTCAGTGATGGGAAAAGTCTCCACACACCGCATCGAGAAGACGGTCACGTACAAGACGCGGTTGGACTACCTGCTGCACATCCCGTCGGGCGACGTTCCGAGCGGCGGGCACCCCTGCATCGTCTTCCTGCACGGTGCGGGCGAGCGAGGCGACGATCTCGCCAAAGTGCGAAAACACGGCATTCCCCGCGTTGTGGATGAGCGCTCCGCCTTCCCGTTCGTCACGATTTCGCCCCAGTGCCCGACGGGAATCCGCTGGTTCCCCGACCTGATCGATGACGTAAACGCGCTCGTCGATCACGCGCTGGACGCCTACCCCATCGACCCGACACGCATCTACCTGACGGGTCTGAGCATGGGTGGGCAGGGGACGTGGGGCGTCGCGGCGAAGTACGCGGAACGGTTCGCGGCAATTGCCGCGGTGTGCGGTCGGTCGGACCACTGGATCGCGTCCCGGGCGAAACACATCGCCCAGCGACCCGTTCAGGTGTTTCACGGCGACAAAGACGAGACCGTCCCCATCTCGCACTCGGAGCGAATGACTCGCGTGTTGCGCGAGGCTGGTGCCGACCTGCACTACACCGTTTATCGTGGCGTCGCCCACGATTCCTGGACGGCGACCTACGCGAACGACGAACTGTACGCATGGTTTCTCAGCCATCGCTTAAACGGTTGACGATGGCTCGGCGTCCATTTGTACGTACAGGAGTTCACCAGACGACGGTACTCGGGGGAATCGAATGCGAGGAATGGGCGGCGGGGGTCGCATGATGCGCGGACCCATGCCGGACGAAGACGGTAAATACAACGTTAATTTCAAGAAGACCTATTTCCGACTGCTCGCCTACGCGAAACCGTACTGGGCGGCGGTAGGGCTGATCCTCGCGCTGTCGTTGGCGAGCGCGTTTCTGGGCGTGCTGCCCGCGCAGGTGATGGGCGTCGCCGTCAACGAGATCACCGGATTCGGGCGGCTCGACTCGCAGGAAACCACGCCGGACACGTCCGCGCAAGCCGCGCCTGAGCGCGTCGAGAGCGCTGCGAACAAACGCCCCGCTCGCCCCCGCGTCGAACTTCCCGTTACGCCGTATGTGCGCCGACTCGCCGATTACGCCTCTCTCCATTGGCTTCAAGACGTTCACCCCGCGATAGCGACCGCAAGCGTGCTCGTTGCCGCGTTCTTGGGACTGTTTCTCGTCTCGACATTGATCGATGTCGTGCAGAGCATCGTCTCGGCGAAGGTCGGTCAGGGGTTGATCTACGACATGCGTAGCCAAGTCTATGAACATACCCAACGGCTGCCTCAGCGGTACTTTGAAGATCGGCAAACGGGCGATGTGATGTCGCGCGTGCTGAACGACGTGAACTCGTTGGAGCGCGTCATTCTGGGACCCGTCATCAGTCTGCTCGCCGACATGAGCCGCCTCGTGTTCGTCCTTTATTTTTGTTTGACGTGGGACTGGCAACTGACGCTCATGTCGCTCGTGGCGATGCCGATTCTAGTCGTTTCGACAACGATCATCGGGAAGTATCTCCGCAAGACCTTCCGCGAACTCCACGAAAAGGTCGGCGAACTGAACGGGTTGCTTCAAGACAACATCAGCGACATCCGCGTCATCCAGAGTTTCGCGCGCGAGAATTACGAACTCAACCGCTTCAACACGAAAAGCCGCGAGAACTACACGCTGAACGTCCGCGTCGCCAAGATTTTCGCCTACTACCGCCCTTGGACGGACACGATGAATCAGGTCGGCACGCTCGTCGTGTTGGGCTTCGGGACGGTCAAGGTCATCAACGGCGAGATGTATCCGGGCATGTTCGTCGTCTTCTTCAACTACCTGCCGATGCTGTTTGGGCCCATTCGCGGGTTGACGCGCTTCTACAACTCGGTGCAGCAGGCGTTGGCGTCGAGCGAGCGCGTGTTTGAACTGTTGGACGAACCCGTCGAGATCGCCTCGCCGCCTAACGCGATCAAACTGCCCGACGTACGCGGCGATGTCGAGTTTCGCAATGTCGCCTTCTCCTACCGCGACGGCACGAACGTTCTGCAAGAGATCAATCTCCGCGCGAAGCCGGGCGAAATGATCGCGCTGGTGGGTCCAAGCGGCGCGGGGAAGACGACACTTGTGCGGCTTGTTCCGCGCTTTTACGACCCGACAGACGGCGAGATTTATGTCGACGGACACCCGCTGAAACAACTCGATTTGGAATCGCTCCGCAAACGCATGGGCATTGTTCAGCAAGACCCGTTCCTGTTCAACCAGTCGATCAAAGAGAACGTCCGGTACGGCAGGTTGAATGCGACGGACGCCGAGATCATCGACGCGGCGAAGGCGGCGAACGCGCACGACTTCATTCTGGATTTGGAACACGGGTACGACACGATGATCGGCGAGCGCGGCGTGAAACTGTCCGGCGGGCAGCGTCAGCGAGTGAGCATCGCCCGGGCGATCCTCTCCGACGCGCCCGTGCTGATTCTGGACGAAGCGACTTCCGCCGTCGATTCCGGGACGGAGATGTTCATTCAAGAGGCTATCGACCGCCTCGTCAAGAACCGGACGACCTTCGTGATCGCGCATCGGCTCTCCACTGTCCAACACGCCGACCAGATTCTGGTGCTGGAAGCGGGCAGGATTGTTGAGCGCGGAACGCATGAGATGCTGCTCGCTCAGTGCGGACTCTACAACCGACTCCACGAGATGCAGTTCCGATTGAACGAAGCGCCCGCCGTCGAGCCGGACGAACCCGCCATTGAGGAGCCGCCGCGACGACGGCGCGGACGAAACGCCGACTTCGCCCCGCGATTCGATTTGGACGGGGACGATTTGTAGGGGACATGGTTGCGTCTGGGGCGAGTTTGATTCCCGCCCCCCATTCGGTTGTCAGGCGTTGTCGTACAGTTCGCGGAGGTGCTTCACCGTGCGGGCGAGTTCTTCCATGCGGTCGCCGGGAATCCCGCACTCCAAGCCGCTGTAGTAGGCGTATCCGATCTCCTTCATCGCCTTGAAGCCCGGCGCGAAGTCGGTATGACCGCGACCCGGCGTTTGGCGGTGGCTGTCGGCGAGGTGCACATTCACGATGTAATCGCCCGCCTCGCGGATGCTCGCGCCCATGTCGGCGTCTTCGATGTTCATGTGGAAGAAGTCCGCCATGATCTTGCAGTGTGGGTTGCCGACCGCTTTGCAGAGCCGCACGCCTTCGTCCAATGACTTCGGGTACACCTGCTCGTAACGGTTCAGCGGTTCGATGATGACGTAGACGCCGTGCTTCTTGGCGTGTTCGGATATCTCGCCGAACAACGCCGCCATCATGTCGAACTCCAACTGCTCCGTCGTTTTCAAGGGGCGCAGGTCGGGGATTCGAGGGCGAGGTCCGCCGATCTGCATCTTCATTTTGATGCCCGGAGCCGTCAGCACGCCTACCGCGCCGATCTCGGCGGCGAGTTCAATCGCCTTCTTGTGGTCGGAGACGGCGAGGTCGCGTTCGTCTTTGCGCGAGTCGATGAGACACCCGTCGCCCGCCGACGTGATATTCGGTTGGATGCCGGACGCCTTCATCGCGTTCTTGATCGCGTCCAAATGCTCGAAGTTGCTGCTGCGCGTCAGTTCGACGCCGTCGAAACCAAGTTGGCGGAGGTTCTTCCACTGCTCTTCCAACCCGGTTCCCGGAGCCATCGGCTC
>JAQBWJ010000401.1 GCA_027625215.1 Candidatus Poribacteria bacterium | reverse complement strand
CCCGAAGCGGCTTTACGTGCGCTCCAACTTCGCGGGTGATCGCGTCGCCGTTGAAGCATGGCATCGCACCGGGGCGAACGTGCGCGTCCGTCCGCTTTGGCCCCTCAACGCGGCGGGCGATCTTGGCGATTTCGGTCTCCCGCAGGCGATACCGGGACAGTTCGGCGAGATCATCGTCCAACAGGGACCCGTCATCGGACTGGATACCCTCGTTTTTTACGAAGCGGGACCGGAAGCGTTCCCCGAACTCGATCAACTGACCGTCATTTTCTCCCGTGAAGGCGATCTCGCCATCCCGCTGGACGCCTACGCCTACGCGATTGAGTTCGAGGGCGAAGGCACGATTGACGCCTACATCCACGACGGCGTGTTCGTGGAGCGTCTCGGCGAACCGGACGCGATTCTCCCCGACGACCGCATCAACGTGAACTCTCCAGCCGACGCGGACTTGATCATCGCCGCCGCTTCCGTCACGACGAGCGACCGCTGGCAGGCGTCGGACGGGTCGTTCCTCGCGTACAACGTCGGGATCGGAGACCGCTCGTCGTTTTCGAGCGCGGGACCACGACGCGACAACGTTCAAAAACCGGATATCGCCGCGCCGGGCGAGGTCATCACGTCTCCGCTGTCGGCGGATGAGATCGGACTTGTCTCGTCCATCACGACGCCCGACGCTCGCTACGGCATCTTTCGCGGCACGAGCGCGTCGACGGCGTATGTCACCGGAGCCGTCGCGCTACTGTTGGAGCAGAACCGCGACCTCTCCGCGAGACAGATTGTCGACCGCATCCGCCTGTCGGGGACAAACGGCATCTGGACGCCGGAACTCGGCACGGGACTGCTGAACCCCTTCGCCCTGCTCGGCGTGCCGGAACCCCCAACAGGGGTCAGAGCCACCGTGAGCGGTACAACGGCGACGCTCCGATGGAACGCCGTTTCCGGCGCGACCTCCTATCGCGTCACCGTCGGCGCCACGACCTCAAACGTGGCGAGCGGCACGACGTTCCAAGTGACGAACCTGACGAACACAACCGTGTTGGCGACCGTCGTTGCGCTCAACAGCGCGGGGCGGATCAGCGCGCCGTCTCAGTCCGTCGCGTTGTCGTCGGTTGGGGCGCGTCTCGGCGCGCCGATGGGCGTGCGCGTTCAGAACCTCGACGGCGGGTTCACGGTGAAGTGGAGCGCGGTCGAAGGCGCGTCCAGTTATCGGGTGAATTGGGGGTTGGGTCAGGAGATTCGACCGAACGTCGTTGAGACGGCGGACCTCGTCGCCACCGTGCGGAACGCGACGAACGGCGTCGCCTATTTCGTCTCCGTGACGGCGCTCGACGCCGCCGGAAACGCGGGCGCGGCGTCCGTCGTGCTGAGAGTCGCTCCCCGCCCGAACCCCTCGCTGAACCTCCAGACGATCCCGACCCGCAGCGGCTTCCCCGTCGAGGCGGGGCACGACTTCTTCGGTGGGCCCGCCGTCGCGGACGTGGACGGCGACGGCGACGGGAGACTTGAAATCTTTGCGGGCGCGGAAGACGGGAAGGTCTACGCTTACAAGTCGGACGGCTCGCCCCTGCCCGGATGGCCCCAAGACGCGGGCGTGCCCGTGATCGGCGCAGTCGCCATCGCCGACCTCGACGGCGACGGGACGCTCGAAATCGGCGCGGCGGCGGGGCGACGCATCCACGTCTGGAACGCGAACGGCACGCGACGCCGCAACTTTCCCCTCTCCACGCCGAATGTCGTTCGCGGCAACGTCGTCTTTGCGAACGTGAACGACGATGCCGCGCTGGAGATCGTCGCCGCCGTATCGCAAGGACAACCCGGCGTCTATGCGTGGAACGCGGCGGGCGTGCCGCTCGACGGCTTCCCGTTCCTCGCCGACGAGGGCGCGTACATCTACACCTCGCCCATCATCGCGGACAGGGACTACGACGGGGAATCGGAAATCTATGTGGGAGCGTTGTACAGCGCGTTGTACGGATGGTCGTTGGACGGCGAGGTCTTGGAAGGCTTCCCGGTCAACCCGAATGGCGGCGGGCTCCCCGCTCAGGCGTTCCCGATTGCCGCCGCGTTGCAGGACGACGTGTTGACGCTGCTGTTCGGCGCGCGCGCCGTCGGAGCCGTCGGCTACAATGGGCCTCTCGCCGAACCGGAAGGGATCGGCGCGGTGATGCTCGGCAGCGCGGACTCCGGCGTTTCGGTCGGCGATCTGGACGGCGACGGCATCCCCGAATTCGTCGCCGCCGACGCATCGGGGTACGTCTACGCCTTCCGCGCAGACGGTTCCGTCATGGACAACTTCCCCGTCGCTATCGAAGACACGAGTCATACGACGCCGCTCCTCGCCGACTTGGACGGCGACGGCAGCGCGGAGATCATCGCGGTCGGCAACGTGACGCAGAACTTCGGCAGCACGGTCTTCTTCATCCGCAGCGACGGCGAAATCTTCGACTACGTTCGCGCCGACGTGAACATTCTCGGCACGCCGACGCTCGCCGATCTGGACGGCGACGGCGACGCGGAACTGATCGCCACGACGCTCCGTCGCGCCGAAGACCCGTCGTCACCCGACGATTTCCCCGCGTTGGGCGGTCGCGTCTTCGTGTGGGACTTGCCCTACACCGTCCACCGCGCCGACTTCACGACCCATCAAGGCAACGTGGCGCGCACGGGCATCGCGTCGTTCAACCTGCCGCCTTCCGCCGTTATCGAAAACACGCGCGGCAACTGGCGCGACCAGCAGTTGCGGCTGTCGTGGCGGTCGTTGACGGAGCGCGGCAATCTCGGTTGGCGGGTGGAACGGTCGGATTCGCCGACGGGACCGTTCGTCCCCGTAAAAGACCTGTTCGTGCGCTCCCTGAGCCACTTCCGCAACGAGCCGCGCGACTACAACACGGTCGATGTGACCGCCGAGCCGTCGAAGACGTACTACTATCGCTTGGTGAATATCGGCACGATGAACCGCTCGCAGGTGTCCGACGTATTCGAGACGCGACCGCGCGGCGCGGACACGCTGCTGACGCAGTTGGGCAAGATCAAACAGTTGGAAGTGTTCGCCGCGTTCCCCAGCCCCGCGAACCCGGAGGCGTGGATCCCCTTCGCGCTCGGCGAAGACGCCCGCGTGACGATCACACTGTACGACCTTTCCGGCGCGCTCGTCCGCGAGTTGGACTTGGGCGATCTGCCGTCCGGCTGGTACGCCACGCGCGACCGCGCCGCTCACTGGGACGGCAGAAACACTACCGGAGAGCGCGTCTCAAGCGGCGTCTACATCTACCAAGTGACAGCGGGTTCGGCGCAAAGTTCGCCGCGACGGGTACTTGTCATAAAATAGCGCGACATGACCCCCAGACCCCCGCTGTTCATCCTTCGCGCGGCTCCCACTCGGGAGTCGGATCGAGGAAAGCATGTTGGAATCCTATGAGGATGCGGATTGACCCGCGCCGATCTCGACGTGTTTGTGTCGATCTGTTGATGTGGCTGTACCCCGCCCGTTGTCGGTGGTGCTCTGAACCGCTGGACGATTCGCCAACGCTTTGCCGGGACTGTTGGGACAAAATCCCCCTTTGGAACAACCGTTGCGACTTCTGCGGCACGGGCACCCTTCACCCAACGACCCAATGCCTTGATTGTCCCTACGATGTCGCCTTTCGACGGCTCCGCGTGGCGACGCCATACCAGGACGCCGCGCGCCAAGTCATCCACGCGATGAAATACGACGGGCGTCCGGGGTTGGCGAAACGACTCGCTGATCTTTGGATGCAATTGGAGCCCGCCCCGTTCGATTGGAAGGCTTATGACGCGATGGTTCCCGTCCCGTTGCACCGTGTCCGCAAGGCGGAACGCGGGTTCAATCAGGCGGAAGTGTTGGCGAGAGCGTTGACGCAACGCACGGGCGTTCCGCTTCGGACGCGATGGCTGACACGTCGGAAGGCGACGGAACCGCTCGCGCG
>JAQBWJ010000400.1 GCA_027625215.1 Candidatus Poribacteria bacterium | reverse complement strand
AGATAATGCCGGGCCACCCGACGACCCATCCCACGTCCTCCGTCACGAAATGCACCGCGCGCAGCGATTGGAACTCAAGTGAGGTCTGAGGAGCCCAACGGTTGCCGCCGTCCGTCGTGTAGAGGATCGAGCCAAGTTCGCCGACCGCCCAGCCGCGCTGTTTGTCAAGGAAGTAGACGCCGTTTAGTTGGAATCCCATGCCGCCCGTCTGGTACGACCACGTCCTCCCGCCGTCCGTCGAGTGCATGACGAAACCGCGTTCGCCGACGCCCCAGCCCTCGTTCTCGTCCACGAAGTAGACGCTCTTGATAGTGTCGCGCTGACCCGTTTTCTGTTCGATCCACGTCTGCCCGCCGTCGTCGGAAGACAGCATCGTGCCGCCCGTGCCGATGGCGATGGCGCGCTTGTCATCCAAGAACTTCACATCTTCGAGGTTGTGCGCTGTGATGCCGCTGACCGTCTTCCACGACTCGCCACCATCCGCCGAGTGAAGGATGACCCCGAACCAACCGCAGACCCACACGTCCGTCTTGGACGTGAACTGAACGCCCGTCATCGGCGTTTGGAAGCCGCTCTTGCGTAGCGTCCATGTGACGCCGCCATCCTTCGTGTTGACGATGTGTCCGCCATCCGCGACGGCGACGCCGCTGTCCTTGTCCCAAAAGTCGAGGGCGTTCACCGCGAAACGAACGTGGTCGGTGAAGGGGATGTTGCTCTCCTGCCGATACCATTTCGCTCCGGAGTCAATCGTTTTGTAGATGGAGCCGTCCGTCCCGCCGATCCAACCGACCTTGTCGGTGACGAACTCGGCGCGTCGGTAGTTGATGAGCAATCGGTCGGACATGTCTTCCGTCAGCGAGCTCTGCTCCGTCCACGTTGCGCCGCCGTCCGTCGTGTGGAGGATCGTCTCCATCTCCCCGACCGCCCAGCCTTTGTTTTGATCGAGGAAGAAGATATCGTTCAGCGGGAACTCGCCGGGGGTGTTCTGCTTCTGCCATGTTGGGGCGCCGATTCGCGGACGACCGCCCGTGTTCGTCACGAGCATGTCTTGAAATTCGCCGACGAGCCAGATTTTCGTGCGGTTTTTGAAATGGAGTCCGCGCAATGCCGCTTGAGTCGGTCTATCGACGGTGCGCCAGAAGCGTCCGCCGTTGTCGGTGGCGATCACCGTGCCGAATTCGCCGACCGCCCACCCGTGTTCCTCGTCGGAGAAGTGGACGGCGTAGAGGTCGACTTCCGTCTCGCCGTTTTGCCGCACCCACGATTTGCCGCCGTCGGCGGTGTGCGCGATCAATCCCTTGTACCCGACGAACCAGCCGTGCGTCGGAGTCGGGAACGACAGCGAGCGAAAGTCCGTCTCCCAGTCCGCCTGTCGGACGACTTCGCGTTTCGCGCAGCCGAACAACAGGCTCGTGAGCATCAGGCTGAGACAGATCGCCGCCGTCGCGTGGGTGTGTCGCATCGTTCAAACTCTCAACCGTGTGTAAAGGGGAAAATCGAGTGGGAACCCGTCACGCCGAGTTTAGCACAACGGTGGTACCGCTCAAAGCCGAGCGTCATGTTCGCATGGAGTCCGTCGTTTAGACGCGACGGACGCGCAAAAAGATGAAGCCGACCCCTCGGTTTGGGGTCGGCTTCATGACAAACGGTCGTGGTTGACGATGAACCGAGATCAATAGATGGAAAGCATCAGTGAGATAAACGCCACTAACGCAAGTAGCGCGGCGGTGGCTTCGTCGCCTTTCCATGCGACATAGAAAGACAGAAACCCGATTGGAATGATGACGAGAATGTTGAACCAGAGTCCGACGTTCATTGAACGCATCCTTCGGAGGCGCAAAGATTCGCTTCATTCGACGAAAGTATACACCTGAAGGTCGCGCGTGTCAGCGGTTTTAATGCACCGCGAACATCAGAATCAGGAACGACGCGAACGCCAACACTGCGGCGCTTCCCTCGTCGCCTTTCCGTGCCACAAAGAACGAAACGCCGCCCAACACCGCTCCGATTGCGCTCATCGCGTAGAGTTCCATTGGTTGACCTCCGTTTCTCGTTCGTTCACGTCTGCGAAGTTAAGGTCCTCTATAGCCGTGAATGGGGACCGTGAGTCTTCGTGTGTCGCGGATCATAAAGCACGAGTCATGCCAAGTTGCGTTGCACGTTATCCGGAATCGCCTTGACGCGGCTCGAATACGTGACGGTCGTCTTGCGCCAACGACGCGCCATCCGCTACATTCTTGGGGCGAAAGGCGGTTGCGTGTGCGCTACTATCCAGAATCCCTGTTGAAACTGTTGACGGAACTCCAAAAACTGCCGGGTATCGGTCCCAAAACCGCGCAGCGACTGGCGTTCCACCTACTGAGAGAACCCGCCGAAGACGTGCGTCGGTTGGGTGACGCGATTGCGCGCATCCACGATACGATCACCCACTGCGAGATATGCGGCGCGATCACCGACGTTGCCCAAAATCCTTGCTATATCTGCGTCAGTCCGCAGCGCGACCGGACGCAACTCTGCCTCGTCCAACGACCGGACGACATCGCCATCTTCGAAAAGACGGGCGCGTTCAACGGCGTGTACCATGTGCTCGGCGGACTGCTTTCCGCGTTGAACAACGTCCGCCCGGAGGATTTGCGTGTTATCGAACTCCACGAACGGCTCGAAGCGGGAGGCATCGAAGAGATCATTTTCGCGTTGAATCCGAGCGTCGAG
Source organism: Candidatus Poribacteria bacterium (assembly GCA_027625215.1). Classification (GTDB taxonomy): domain Bacteria; phylum Poribacteria; class WGA-4E; genus JAQBWJ01. The sequence continues at coordinate 1,253 of JAQBWJ010000400.1, read as the reverse complement.
GGCAGCGCAACGGTAACTTTTGTGACCAGAGAACTCCGACCCTATTCACTAAAGTTGACACAGGTCGCGTACGGGATTCCTCTCGGAAGCGATTTGGACTATGTCGATGAGATGACGTTGAGCCGCGCGTTGGAGGGTCGCAATGTCCTGGCGTAGTTCGTGGTACAGACTGCCGTTGGTTTGGCTGATGTTTCTTATTGTGTTCGGTTGCTCCGACGAGGAAGTCGCCAACGCGCAGATGCTTCCGCGCATGGATGCAGACCTCGCCTTCGCTCATCTGACCGCGCAGACGGATTTCGGCTTCCGCGTGCCGGGAACGCAGGCGCACGTCAAAACGCGCGACTACCTCGTGAAGACGTTGAAGGAGCATACGAAACAGGTCGAGTTGCAGCCCTTCACCGAGCGGCTCGAGGGGAGAGACGTTCAGATGTGGAATATCGTTGCCACGTTTGGCGACGCCTCGAAAAAGGGCATCGTCCTCTGCGCCCACTGGGATACGCGCCCAACGGCGGACCAGGAAGTCGATCCCGCGAAACGAAAACAGCCGATCTCGGGCGCGAACGATGGCGCGTCGGGGGTCGCCGTTTTGTTGGAGATGGCTCGGCAGTTCGAGTTGTTTCCACCGAAAATGACGGTGACGATTGTTTTGTTCGACGGCGAAGACTACGGTCCCGGCACGGATAAGATGTTTCTCGGTTCGCGCTATTACGCCCGCAACCCGCTTCCCCAAGCCCCGTTGTACGCGATCTTGCTGGACATGGTCGGCGACGCGGACTTGACGATCCCGATTGAACCGCTCTCGTGGAATGCGGCGCGTCCTGTCGTGGAGGGCGTTTGGAACGCGGCGGACGCAATCGGCGCGCGCGCGTTCGTCCGCATCATGGGACGACCCATTCACGACGACCACGTATCGCTCATCGATCAAGGCATCCCCGCCATCGACATCATCGACTTCGACTATCCTCATTGGCATACGCTCGGCGACACGCCCGACAAGTGCTCGCCGGAAAGCCTCGCGTCCGTCGGGAACGTCCTTCTCCGCTTTTTGTATACGTTGAAGCCGTGACATTCATTGACGCCGATGAATTAATCTCCCTGTTTTCGCAAGCGGGGATCGCGTTGACCGAACAGCAGGCTGCGCTGTTCGTTCGATACGGCGAGGTGATGGTGAAGTGGAACGCGCGGGTCAATCTGACGGCGGTGCGCGCTCCGCGCGAGATCGCTGTCAAGCACTTTCTCGACTCGGCGCTTGC
>JAQBWJ010000399.1 GCA_027625215.1 Candidatus Poribacteria bacterium | reverse complement strand
CGGGCAACGCGACCACCCTCGAAGGGATCGTTCGGGTGGAAGACCGCGCGGTCGATACGACGGCTCCCGTCCTCTCCGCCGCGACGCTGAACGGGGCGACGCTCCTCGCGGGACAGACGACCCGCACCCGCAACGCCTCTCCGACGATCACCGTCGGCGCGACGGACGACCTGTCGGGCGTCGAGCGGGTGTTCGGCGCGTTCAACGGCGCGAACGTCGAACTGACGTTTGCGAACGGCGTCGCGTCGCTCTCGTTGACCGATCTCCCCAACGGCGTCCACGTCTTGCAGGCGCAAGCGTCCGACGCGGCGGGCAACGAGTCCGCCCCGCAGACGTACCGCATCGAGGTGGACACCTTTGCGACGACGCCCGTCCTCACCGTCCCGACCTCAACCCGCGAGTCGTCGCTGACGGTCGCCGTGGACGGCTTGGCGCGCGACGAAACGTTCTCTCTCTACGTGAACGGCGTCGCGGTCGATGGTCAGCGCACAAGTACCCTGTTCGTCTCGAATCCGGCGACGCTCCAAGAAGGGGCGAACACGATCCGCGCCGTTGTGACGGACGATCTCGGCAACGTCGGCGCGGCGACGGCGACCGTCGCGCTCGACCGCACGCCGCCTCTCGTCACGTTCCTCGAACCGCTCTCCGGCAGCGTCGTCCCGGCGACGGCGGGCACGCTCCGCGTCCGGTTCGACGACGCGAGCCCTATCGACACGGACGCGCTCCTCGTCACGATGGACGGCGCGTCCGTCACCGTCAACGCGGCGAACGACGGTTTCACCTATATCGCCCCAACGCCGTTCGCTCCGGGACGCCATCTCGTCGTCGTCCAAGCGCGCGACGCAGCAGGTAACGACGCGACCGAGACGATGGAGTTCGAGGTGGACGGCGAACCGCCCGTTTTCGACGGGCTGACCCCAGCGGACGGCGCGGTCATCCCGACGTTGGAGCCGCTGATCGCCGTCACGGTGCGCTCCGAAGACTTCGACCCGGGCGCGCTCGAAGCGCTGTTCGGCGTCGAAGGCGGCGCGTTGACGAGTCTCATCGGCGACCCGTCGTTCGTCGTGGATCGGCTGACGCGGCAGATCGGCTACACGCCCGTCCTGATCGACAAGACAACCTATCGACTCGTCGTGCGGGCGCGCGACCGGGCGGGCAACGTCTCGGAACTGACGGCGACCTTCACCGTCGATACCTCCGTCGACGATGTCGATCAACCCGTTGTGACCGCGCTGTACCCGCAGCCCGGCGCGACGATCAACGACAGCGGGCTTGACTCGCTCCTGTTCACCCTAGCCGACACGACGGGCATCGACCCGGCGTCCGTCTACCTGTTCATCAACGACCCGACCGGACGACGACCGCTCCCTCTTGGGCGTCTCGTGGCGGCGGGCGCGGCGGCGTACAACGATGAAACGGGCGCCGTCCGCATCGACACGAAAATCCTGACGGCGGCGCTGTTGGGATCGCGCGGCGGCTTCTCGTTCGACCCGTTGGAGCTCCAATCGTTGGAACGCTCGTTGACGGGCGGCGGCGCGTCCTTCGACCCGCTCGAGCTCCACTCGCTCGAACGCTCCCTGAACAGCGGCGCGACAGGCGGCGCGAATGTCGCCTCGCTCGAACGCTCGTTGGCGAACGGCGCGGGCATCCTCGGCGCGGGGACGAACCAGATCGGCGTGCAGGCGTCCGACCTCTTCGGCAACGTGACGCTCGCCTCGTGGGAGTTCAACGTCGCCCTCGATCCGCCCCAAGCGCCGACCCTTGACCCGCTTCCGTCGCTGACGAACCAACCGACCGCAACCGTCAGCGGCGTGGTAAAGAGCCTGTCGGCGAGCGCGTTGCCCGTTGCCGTCGCGGTGCGGGTGAACGGCGCGGTCGTCGGTCGCGCGACGGTGACGGACATAAACGGCGTCTTCTCGGTTGCGAACGCGACGCTCTCCTCCGGCGCGAACGCGATCAGCGCGACCGCGCAGGACGGCGCAGGCAACGTCAGCGCCGCCTCCGCGACGGTGACGGTCATCCTCGACCGCACCCCGCCGACCGTCACGCTGAACGCGCCGACGACACCGTCGAAAACGCCGGAGATCGACTTGACGGGCGACATCGCCGACAACCGCGCGGAGCCGTTGGCGTCCGTCGTCCTCGTGTTGAACGGGAACGCGACGACTCTCCCCGCGAAGACGGGTCGGTTCACGACGCGCCTCATGCTGACTGAAGGCGCGAACACCTTCCAAGTGCGCGCGACGGACGCGGCGGGCAACGTCGGCGTCTCGACCGAAACGACCGTGACGCTCCCGCCATCCGCCCCGACGACCGCCCCGACGACGCTCACCGCGTTGCCGACTTCGGACGGCAGAGGCATCGCCCTTCAATGGGCGGCGGACGCGGCGGCGGTCGGATACGACGTATACCGCGCGACGACGGCGTTCACATCAGCGGCGGGGATGACCCCCATCGCGTCGAACATCGCCGCGACCGCCTACGCCGACCGCTCCGTGTCGGCGGGAACGGCGGTCTACTACGCCGTCGTGTCGGTGGATCGAACGGGCAAACGCGACGCGACGAAACTGTCGCCCGTTCGCCGCGTGACGCTGATTCCCGGAAGCGGCGGCACGGCGCGCTCGGACGACGGCGCGACGCTGGCGGTCCCCTCTCGCGGGCTGTTTGCGAACTCGCTGCTCGGCGCAACGGCGCTGTTCGACGCGACGACCGACGTTCCCACGCTGGAGAACGCCGTGGGCGCAACGGCGCATCGGATCGCCGCGTTCGGCGCGACGGGCGACGCCGTCACGACCTTCAACCGCGCGGCGACGCTAACGCTTCCCATCCCGCTGGAGACGACCCTCAACGGCGCGACGCTGAAACTGTTCCGTCTGGACGGCGGCGCGTGGGTTGAAGTCGCGTCGGCGACGAACACCGACACCCGCGTCGTCACGGCGAGCATCGACCGCGCGGGCGTCTACCGCGTCGCCGTCGGGCACAAACCGGGCGACCTCAGCGGCGACGGCGTGATCGATATTGTGGATTTGGTGTCGTTGGCGAGGCGGTTCGGTCAGTCCGGCGCGGACTTGGGAGGGGCGGACCTGAACGGCGACGGCGTCATCAACCTGTTCGACCTGGTGATGGTCGCCCGGCAGTTCGGTCTGGGCAACGCGGCAGCCGCGCCGACGCGCGTGAACGGGAACGCCGACGCGCTCGTGACGTTGCGCTACACGGATGACGGCGCGGTTATCGCGGTCGAGTCGTCCGTCCCGGTCGGCGGCTATCAGTTGTCCGTCGAGGCGGACGCGACGGCGACCGTCTCCAATGGCGACCTGTACGCGCAGCCGTTCTTCTGGGTGAAACCGCGCGACGGCTCCGCCGTGATCGAACTCGCGGCAACGTCGCTGGATCAATCGCGCGCCGAACGCGACGCTCCGAAACGCTCCGGCGTGTTGGCGCGCCTGACGACGGGCGACCGACCCGTCTCCGTGCGCGACATCCGCCTGACGGACGCGACGGGCAACCGCCTCTCCGTCCGCGTTCAGGTGGAACCGCTCAGGAAGGCGGCTCCGGCGCAGACCCGTCTGTTCCAGAACTACCCGAACCCGTTCAACCCGGAAACGTGGATCCCGTTTGAACTGTCGTCGGACGCGCAAGTCCGCATCGACATCTACGACCAAGCCGGGAGACACGTTCGGGGGCTGGAGTTGGGATACCTCTCGGCGGGCGAGTACGTTTCCCGCCCGAAAGCGGCGCACTGGGACGGCAGAAACGAACTCGGCGAGCGCGTCGCAAGCGGTCTGTATCTCGTCCGTATTCAGGCGGGCTCGTACACCGCGACGCGCCGAATGATCGTCGTGAAATAGGCATTAAGTGGATCGTCAGAAGTTTGTGGAAACACCGAGATTCTCACGTCGCCTCCTTTGGAGGCTCCTCAGAATGACACGGGGTTGGTTGACTGTTCAGAAACTTATGACGACCTACTTAG
>JAQBWJ010000398.1 GCA_027625215.1 Candidatus Poribacteria bacterium | reverse complement strand
CCCCTTCCCGCGTAGTTTCGGTGGAAGTAGTCGCCCGACAGCCGAGACACGTCCTCGAACGTCCCGTCGCCGCGATTGCGGAACACCTGCGGCGGTTGGGCGTAGGTGAGCGTGTCGTGCCGTTCGGCGATATCCTCCTCGATGTGACCGTTCGAGATGAGCAGGTCGAGGTCGGAGTCGTTGTCGAGATCGACGAACTTCGTCCCGAACCCCGACATGACCCAACTTGCCGCGCCGATGCCCGCGTCGTGGATCGCGTCCTCGAAAAACAGTCCGCCGCGATTCAGGTAGAGGTTGTTCGTTTCGTCGGAGAAGTTCGTCACGAACAGGTCGAGCCAGCCGTCGCGGTTCAGGTCGCCGAAATCGGCGCCCATGCTGCCCTGCGCCACGCCGTCGTGACTGTACCCAACGCCCGCGAACAGCCCGATCTCCTCGAACGCGCCATCGCCCTTGTTGCGGAACAGGAAGTTGCGACGGGTATCGTTGGCGACGAAGATGTCGGGAAGCGCGTCGTTGTCGTAATCGCCGATGGCGACGCCCAAACCTCGCGCCTCCGGCAGATCGACGGCGATGCCCGCCGCATCGGAGACATCCTCGAACGTTCCGTCGCCGTTGTTGCGGTAGAGCGTGTCGCGCGCGCCGGACGACGTCGGCTGTGAACAGGGCTTGTCTGAGGCGGGTACACCGTCGTTCAGGCAGTCGGGGATGACGTGCGGGCAGTCGAGGAAGTTGACGACGTAAAGGTCGAGATCGCCGTCGAGGTCGTAGTCGAGGAAGGCGGCGCTCGTGCCCCAGCGGTCGTCTCCGACGCGCGCCTTGTCGGTCACGTCCTCGAACGCGCCGTCGCCCTTGTTGCGGTAGAGGCGGTTGGGACCGTAGTTGGTGACGTAGAGGTCGGCATACCCGTCGTTGTCGATATCGCCGACGGCGACGCCCATGCCGCAGCCGCCTCGGTTCTCGACGCCCGCGCCCGCCGTCACGTCGAGAAATCGCCCGTCGCCCATGTTGCGATAGAGAACGCTGCCGGGCGGCGAGGAACCGTCCTCGCCGAGGATGCCGCTTTGAACGATGAACAGGTCGAGCCAGCCGTCGTTGTCGTAGTCGAACAACGCCGCGCCGGAGCCCATCTGCTCGATCACGTGGCTGCCGTCGATCATGTTGGGGCGGTGTGTCCAGACGATGCCGGACGCTTCGGCGACCTCCGCGAAGGTGATCGGCGATTCGGCGAGATCGGCGCGAATCGGCGAGCACACCAACACCACCGCGATCCAACCCACCGTTTGGACGCGGACACACACCTCCCACCATCGTTGCGACGAGGGGGGTCGTTGCCCCTCAGCAAAAAACTGCCGCAACTCGTCGCACCCTCCCAAGGCTAAACGAGTCCCGTTTCGTGTGACGATCCTTTATGTAAAAGATCGTGGTCGATTATGTTACAGATAGATTACGAAACGCAAGCGGGGGGTCGTTTGGTGTTCTCTACAGGTGATGACGTTCGCCGAACGTCATCCGCGCGCGGGGAAAACCCAAGCCCCTTTCCCCTCGCAGGGGAAGGTTGGGAAGGGGTCTTGAAAGTATGACCCAGCAGTTCAAACCAGCCGTTTGACGGCGATGAGCCATGGGAGGATTACTCGTACAGATCGGTACTCAAGTACTTCATCCCCGAATCGCACGCGAGCGTCACGACGTTCGCCACGACGGGCAGCCGCGCCGCAACCCGCAACGCCGCCGCGACGAAAACCCCGCGATGACGCCCTCCACCCGCGCCAACCGACGCGCCATCTTGACCGCCTCGTTGTCCGACACGGTGAGATACTCGTCCACAAGCGATTCGTCCCAGAAGCCGGGCGTTGTCGCGTAGCCCGTGCCCTGAATCTTGTGGCGCGTGTTCACAACGGATCGCCCCGCGAGATACGGCGCGCCCTCCGGCTCGACGGCAACGCAGCGAATCGAGGCGTCGCGCGATTTCAACGCCCGCGCCGTCCCGACGAACGCCCCGCCCGATCCCACCGCCGCGGCAAACGCGGCAACGTCTCCGCCCGTCTGCTCCCAAATCTCCGCGCCCGTGCCGTACTCGTGGGCAGCGGGGTTGCTTGGGTTGAAGAACTGGTCCGCCCGAAACGCGCCGAGTTCCCGCGTCAACTCCTGAGCGCGGACTTCCACCCGGTCGAGGTCTTCTTTGGAGACTTTGCCCGGCTCCGACGCGCCCGCCTGCGGCACAAGTTCCAACTCCGCCCCCAACGCCTCCAGCATCCGCCGCCGCTCGACGGAGTTGCCCTCCGACATGACGGCGATCACCCGATACCCCTTGATCGCGCAGACGACGGCGAGCCCCGTGCCCGTGTTGCCGCTCGTCAGTTCAACGACGGTTCCGCCGGGCTTCAACGCGCCGGAGCGCTCGGCGTCCTCGACAATCCGCAGCGCGATGCGGTCTTTGACGCTCGCGCCGGGGTTCATGTACTCCAGTTTGAGGAGGACGGTCGCGCCGTTTGGGGGCGAAAGTCGTTTCAATGCGACGAGCGGCGTCCGTCCAATCGTGTCGAGGATGCTCGGTTGAACGCCCGTCATGCCTTGCGCCCTACGGCGACGAGCCTCTTGGCGTCCTGATCGTAGGCGTCGCCCGACAGGCTCCCGTACACCTCCACCGACGCGAATCCGCACGATTTCAGCAGCGCAATCATCTCCATCGCCGAGTACAGCCGCACGATGACGGTGAACTCGCCGCGCCGTTCTTCCTCAATGAAAATCCACCGCGACGAGATGCCGCTCCAGTTCGGTTGGATTTCGCGCTCCTCCAACACGAGGATTTCACGCCCGCCGACAAACACGGAACTCCACTCGCGCGGGGCGAACTTGCGCGTGATGATCTCTTTGCCCTGCACGTCCAGCACGAACGACCCGCCCGGTTTCAGCGACTCGTAGACGTTTTGGATGACGCGGCGGTCGTCGTCGGGGTCTTGGAAGTAGCCGAACGACGTGAACAGCGACACAACCCCGTCAAACGCGCCCGGCTGAACGAAATCGCGCATGTCGTCCACGACGAACGACGCGGCGAGGTCGTCCGACTCCGCCCGCGCCCGCGCCAGTTCCAAGTACTGCGCCGTCCGATCAACCCCCGTCACGCGATACCCCCGACGCGCCAGTTCGAGCGCGTGCCGCCCGATGCCGCAGCCCAAATCGAGCACCGCGCCGCCCTCGCGGATGTTCAGCCGTTCCAACGTCGCGTCGATTTCGGGGCTGACATGCGTCGTGTCCGCCCGACTCATCAGGAGCGGCAGGTAGTACTCCCAAAACCGTTCTTCTTCGTACCAGGCGTATCCGGCGCGGGTGGAATGTGTCGATGCGCGTCTCATCTTGCGGGTCGCTCCATTGCGGCGAAGTTGTGAGGGAATGAGGAAACCGTAACACGCGCCGCCGTCGAGAGGCAATCCGCCGCGCCTGTCACTCATAAGCTCATTCGGTTTTCTCGATATAACAGTTTGAACTCACCCCATATCATTTCGACCGGCGGGAGAAATCTCTCCGAAAGCACCGCGTTGTGTGTGATCTTCGGAGCGATTCCTCACAGTAGTTCGGAATGACAGGTGGGGGTACTTGGATTTGGAACGGCGCGCAAACAGGTCTAATCTTGAAGACCAAATGACCCCTACCTGTCACCGCGACGAGGTTTCATTTCGGCGGATTTGGTAAACTCTCATCGACATTTGGCACACACTCCCATCCTCGCCGGAGTCCGTTTTGCAACATGACACGACACCTCCTGCTGCTCGCCCTGATACTTTCCGCCGCAACCTCCGCAGACGCGCTTCAATGGGAACAGACAAATGGACCCTACGGCGGGTTCGTCTACAGCATGACCGTCGCGGACGGCTCCGTTTACGCAGGGACAAGCGTCGGGACGGTATTCCGTTCGGATGACGACGGGCTGACGTGGAACGAGGTCGGCAACATCGGCGGACGCGACGTGCTCACCCTCG
>JAQBWJ010000397.1 GCA_027625215.1 Candidatus Poribacteria bacterium | reverse complement strand
CCGCCGTGATCGCCCTGCCCGAAATCACCCAACGCGGACGGCTCGAAGTCGCGCGGACGTACGACACGTACGGCGTGTGGGGCATGGTGGCGATCATCTACCTCGCGCTGACGCTCGCGCTCTCATCGCTCGCGCGCCTGCTGGAACGGAGACAAAAACGTGCCGGAGCCGATCATCTCCGTACGCGATCTGCATAAGTCGTTCGGGTCGCTGCATGTGCTGAAGGGCGTCTCGACGGATGTCGCGGTCGGCGAAAAACTCGTCATCATCGGCGCGAGCGGCTCCGGCAAATCGACCTTCCTGCGCTGCCTGAACCACCTCGAACGCCCCGACAGCGGCGAAATCGTCATCGACGGCATCACCTTGAACGACCGCGAGACGAACATCAACCGCGTCCGCGCGGAGGTGGGGATGGTCTTCCAACGGTTCAACCTGTTTCCCCACATGACGGCGACGGAGAACGTCGCGCTCGCCCCGCGATTGGTGCGAAAACTCCCCGACGCCGAGTGCCGGGAGAACGCCCGCGCGATGTTGAACAAGGTCGGACTGTCCGACAAGGTGGACGCCTATCCCGCGACGCTCTCCGGCGGTCAGCAGCAGCGTGTCGCCATCGCCCGCGCGTTGGCGATGAACCCGAAGGTGATGCTGTTCGATGAAGTGACCTCCGCCCTCGACCCGGAGTTGGTGTGGGAGGTGCTGGAGGTGATGCGACAACTCGCCGACGACGGCATGACGATGCTGATCGTGACCCACGAAATCCGTTTCGGCGAGGAGATCGGCGACCGTTTGGTGTTCATGGACGACGGGCGCATCGTGGAGGAAGGCTCTCCGCACGAAGTCCTCCGAAGTCCGCAACACCCTCGCACGCAAACCTTCCTCAACCGCGTGTTGTGGTAAGACAAATCCCACACAGCTCCCGCCACGTCGCCCCCCAGAATGTCGTCGATTTCTCTTGACGGGGTATTCGCCATGTGAAAGAATCGGCGTCCGAGTGAAGGGGACGCCGCATCGTGTACCACCGTGTTAACCCGACGTTGTGATGATCGGTTAAGCGTGGTCGTTGATCCCCTAGAATCGTGAAAAACCTCACAAGCAAGGGCATCCGCGCCCGCCGTTGTCTTGTGGCTGACGCGAACGAGACGAGATTCGATGGACGCTTATTTTCCCATTCTGATTCTGCTGGTGATTGCGATTGTTCTTGCCGTCGGCATGGTGATTCTTGCCTCTCTGATCACGAGATTCATGGTGCGCCCCGACAAATCGAGCGCGAAATCGAGCACGTACGAATCGGGCGTCAACCTGATCCACGAGGCGCGGATCCGCTTTTCGATCAAGTTCTACATCGTCGCCATGATCTTCATCATCTTCGATATCGAAGTCGTTTTCTTTTATCCGTGGGCGGTCGTGTTCCGCGAGATGGTCGCCACAAATCCGATCATCTTCTGGGAGATGATCGCGTTCGTCGGAATGCTGCTGTTGGGGTACGCTTACGTGTGGCGCAAAGGCGGGTTGGACTGGGATTGACCCCCCTCGACCCATCGCGCGTCCAACGTAAGCCGAATCCAGTGAGAGTGTGGGAGGCAACATGAGCGAAGAACAAGCCGTTGTCGAGGAAGAAGCCGAAGCGGGTCCGACACCGCCTCTGCACGTCGGCAAGTTGCAGGAAGCGTTCGGAGACGCGGTGCTTGCCGTCGATCATGAGGTCGGCGAGTGGACGGTGTACGTCTCGGCGGACAAAGCCCACGACATCCTGGCGTTCTTGAAAGAGGACGTGGAACTTCAGTACTCGATGATGACCGACCTCACCGCCGTCGATTACTCGAAGCTCGACGAGATACGGGCGCGGTTCGGGGCGCGATACCACGTTTTGTACAGCCTTTATTCCTTTGCGAACCGAGACGACGCCGACCTGAAACGCCTCCGCGTCAAGGCTCCGTTGACGGGCGGCGAGTCGATCCGCTCCGTTGTCGATGTGTACCCGGCGGCGAACTGGGCGGAACGCGAAGTCTACGACATGTTCGGGATCGCGTTCGACGGGCACCCCGACCTGCGCCGCATCCTGATGCCGGACTACTACGTCCACCATCCGCTCCGCAAAGACTATCCGACGAAGGGGCTCGGCGAGCGCGAGTCGTTCGACTTCGACCAAATGCCCTCGACGCCTGTCTACCACTCCGAGCATCTCGATCACGCGAATTCGGACGGGTTGAAGTCGGAAACGATGGTGCTGAACTTCGGTCCGCAGCATCCCGCCACGCACGGCACGCTGCACCTTGAAGTGGAGTTGGACGGCGAAGAGATCGTCAACGTGATGCCGCATCTTGGGTATCTGCACACCGGGTTTGAAAAACTGGGCGAGTCGATGCACTGGAACCAGTACATCGTCGTCACCGACCGGATGAACTACCTGTCGCCGCTCTCCAACAATTTCGCCTATGTGCTCGCCGTCGAAAAACTGATGGGGATGGAAGTCCCCAAACGCGGGCAGTACATCCGCGTGATGACGGCGGAACTGACGCGCATCGCCGACCACATGGTCTGGTTCGGGACGCACGCGCTCGACATCGGCGCGTTCACCGTCTTCCTGTGGGCGTTCCAAGAGCGCGAGAAGATTTACGACATCCTCGAAGCCTGCTCCGGCGCTCGGCTCACGGTCAGTTACACGCGCGTGGGCGGCGTGCTGCACGACGTTCCCGACTCGTTCGAGCCGATGGTGCGGACGTTCCTTAAGTATTTCAAGGAAAAAGGGCTCCCTGAAATGGAAGGGATGCTCAACAAGAACCGCATTTGGATCGACCGAACGAAAGGCGTCGGCGTCATCTCGGCGGAGAAGGCGATCTCTTTGGGGTTGACGGGTCCCTGTCTGCGCGGGTCGGGCGTCGATTGGGATATCCGCAAGGCGGAACCGTACTCGTCGTACGACGATTTCGACTTCGACATTCCTACAGGCGCGACGGGCGACACGTACGACCGTTACCTTGTTCGGTTGGAAGAACTGAAGCAGAGTTGTCGGATCGTCGAACAGGCGTTGAACAATCTGCCCGGCGGACCCGTCAACGTGGACGATCACAAGGTCAAACTGGGAACGAAAGACCACGTCTACAAGATGGTCGATCACGAGCACCCGTACGATCCGAAACACCCCTACGGCTCCATCGAGGGGATGATTCACCACTTCAAACTGGTGATGGACGATCACGGGCTGCATCCGCCGAAGGGCGAGGCGTACTCGGCGACGGAATCCCCGAACGGCGAGCTCGGCTTCTACGTCGTCAGCGACGGCAGCGGTCATCCGTATCGCGTTCGGGTGCGACCGCCGTCGTTCTACAACTTTGCGACGATCCCGCATCTGTTGCGGGGGCATATGGTGGCGGATATCGTGACGGTGCTGGGCAGCATCAACGTCATTGCGGGCGAACTGGATCGATAAGTGTTGGAGGCAACGGGCGATGGCTTTTGAGTTCACCCCCGAAAATCTGGCGGAGTTTAACGAACTCGTCACGCACTACCCGCAAAAGCGGGCGGTCATGCTCCCTGCGCTGCACATCGCGCAGAAGCAGAACGGGTGGATTTCGCCCGATGTGATGGACTACATCGCCAAACAGGTGGGCGTTTCGACGGCGCAAGTGCAGGATGTCGTCACGTTCTACCCGATGTTTTTCGATCACGAGGTGAACAAACACATCATCCGCGTGTGCCACACGCTGCCGTGCGCGTTGTGCAACTGCCGCGCGATCAAAGACCACCTCGCGCAGAAGTTGGGCGTGCCGTTCGACGCGCCGGGCGACTCGAACACGGCGGACGGCAAGTTCACGCTGCTGTCGACGGAATGTCTCGCGGCATGCGACAAAGCGCCCGTCATGATGGTGGACGACGACCTTTACGAGAACCTGACGCCGGAAAAAGTGGACGCGATTCTCGCCAAGTTTTGAGTTGTTTTTAGGCGGGGCGAAACAAGGGGACGGTCATGGGCAAGCCGGT
>JAQBWJ010000396.1 GCA_027625215.1 Candidatus Poribacteria bacterium | reverse complement strand
ACCAAAGGGTCTTCGCCGGTTTCGGATTTGACGCGGTCGCGGGTCGCATAGGCGTCGTCGCGCGACGAAAATGGTCCCAATACGACGCGATACCACGTCCCGTTGTTGAGCGTCGCCTCGTCAATACGGCTCGGCGCGTCCAATTCCAATCGTAACACATCTCGGTAAAACTCGGCAGCGTCCGTTTGCGCTCGGAACGACGCGACCTGCACATGCCAGCCGAGAATCTTGTCGCGGTTCACGGTCACGGAGTCGTCGTTTTGATGCGTGTCGGCTTGATCGGGTGACGCGTCGTTCGTTCTCGCTACTTCGACGGCAATCATTTCGTTCGTCGGCGCGACGTTTCCGTTTCGCGCGGCGGCGGAAACGGGTGGCGAATCCGCTTCCATCGTCCAAGATTCGCGGACAATTTTGCCGTCTCGAACAATCAATGTGATCGGACGTTCAACCGCCTCCGTCGGCGACCCGATGCCGTCTCCCGACCAACCGATGAACGACTGTCGGAACCGGATGCGATGTTCGCCGCTCGCAACCGTGTCGAACCGGATCGCTTCGGCGTCGGTCTGTATTCTGCCGTACTGGAGAAACGCCACCAACATCTGCGCGGACAGTTCGGCGCGCGTCAAATCGCGCTGTTGCGATGACCCGTCGAACCCGACCACCGGGCGCGCAACGACCGCGTTTGCCGCGTACAGTTCCATGTAAGCGCGCGGCGACCGCTGTTCCCACGCCCGCAGCCACGTCATCAACAGTTGATTCAGTCGGTCTTGCGTTTCGGCGTTCAGCGGAGACGTCACAATCTTCGGCGCGGTCTGTTCGACGGATGTTGTCGTCACTTCCGTTTGCGTTGTAGACGGCGCGACAGGCTCAGGCAAGGGTTTCTCATCGTTCGTCGGCTCGACGGGCTCTTGCTGAACGAGATTGGACGATTCGGCAGTTTCGTCGGTCGCGCCGGGTTCATCGTCCTCCACGACGACGACCGGATTTGGCGTCCGCTCGTCGGGATCATCGCCCTCGACGTTCGTATTCGATGCGTCATCGTCCGTAGGGGTCAACTCCTCATTGTCCACGACGACAATCGGATTCGGTGTCGGTTCTACGGGATCATCCACCGCCTCGACGCTTGCACTCGATGCATCATTGTCGATGGTGCTCGTTGATGGATCGTCCGTCGGGGCGAACTCCTCATCGTCCACAACGACAACCGGGTCGGGCGTACGCTCATCGAGAGCGTTTACCGTTTCAACGGGGTTGTCCGATTCGTCCGTTGACACCGCATCCGGTTGCACGGAGTCGGTCGGTTCCGCGTTCGCTGTTTCCTCGACGGGCTCGGGAAGCGTCGCTGTCGGCTCCGGCGCGATCACTTCGACGGCTGGTGGAGGCGGCGTGGCGAACGTCAATGTCATCGCGTCTTCGCGTGCGATGGTCTCAAAAAACCGTTTCGCGTCGGCGTAGCGTTCCGGTTTGATATAGGGTGCGCGGATTACGAGCGTCATGTCATATCTCGCGCCCCAACTCGTCGCTTCGACCTGACGGTAAAACCGTCCAAATGGCAAATCGAGTTCAATCGGCGCGGGCGTATGAACGAGCTCCAGACCCTCCGGCGCATAGATGACGACCGCTCGCGTCAACGTGTTCGGCGCGCCGATCTCAAGCGTAGTCGTTCGCGTGTCGCCTACAACCAGCGAGGCGTACGCGCTCAACTCGGCGTTTGGGATCGGCAGCGTCCAAGTCGTCTCCGTCAACGCCGATTCCATCCACATCACATCGTCTTTGTGTCCGTAAACAGGCGCTTCAAACTGCGCGGTAACGACGAACGGCTCCGACAACGCCTCGACCCCGCTCAACGTCGCGTCGGTCAATGTCAGTCCGGGATAAGACGCGCTCATCCACGAACGAAGTGTGTCGTTGAGGCTGCTCGGCGCGACGGACTCGTAGGCGTTTCGCAGGTCGTGGGCGTGCGTTCCCGTCGCTTCGAGCCGTTCGTCGCCCGACACGGAGCCGTCCTCATTCAATGTAAGCGACAGCGACCAGTCGTGCCGATTCGCGTCAGGTTTGTCGGTCGGCGTTCTCACCCAAACGGGACCGGAAGGGGTAACGAGCATCACGCGGCGGTCTTGGTCGCGGGCGGGGAGCCTGCCGAACGGGAGCGTGTCGTCCGTCGGGTCGAACCAAACGTAACCGCTTGGGGCGTTCGAGTCCGGGACGGCGAGAATCATGTGGCTGAAATCGGAGAGCGTCGGAAGGTCGAGGTCAGGTTGGGTGAGTGGCGACGGGTTGATGAGCGCGGGGTAGGATTCGACTCCGATGGTTTGAAGCATCGCGCTCAACAACATGCATTTGTCTTTGCAGTCGCCGTAGCGACGGTCGAGCACTTCGGAAGCGGTATGAGGTTGATACGCGCCCGCTCCCAACTGAATCGCCACGTACCGCGTCTTCTGCGCGACGAACTCGGCGATGCGCGCGACGCGCTCGTCGTGCGTGGTCGCCGCCGAGATCAACGCCGCCGCCTGTTCCGCGACGTTACCCTCCAGTGTCGCCCGATCAACGATTAGGTCGTAATACCAATCATGGAGCGCGTCCCACGACGTAACGGATGTGAAGGCGAAGCGCGGCGCGAGATCGTCTGACGGAGGACCCCCCGGTTCCCCGATAAACGCCGTCGTCTCGCCGTATTCCCACCGATAGACGGCGTTCGTGACCCCGTTCTCGTCCGTGTCGTCTTTGGTGATTGTCGGTTTGACGGATGCGTCGTTATACCCCTTCCACTTGATCGCCACCGTATCCGGCAAACGCAGCGCATACTGGCTTTCGAGCGTCGGGTACGACGCTTGAAACGACATGCTCCCCCACGACCATAGATTCTCCGTGCTGCCGCGACCGTGCGCGTCCTCAACCGTCACTTGATACTCGACAATCGCGCCCGCTTCGAGCGACGGAAACGAGATCACCTTCCACATCATGTCCGAGTACAGGTTGAACGAAAGCGTTTCGGGTGGCGTCACGTCGCGGATCCCGTCGTCCGACACGTCGATCACCGTCCCGTCCGACAGGATCGTTCGAGCGACGTTGACGGCGATGTTCTGCGACGATGAGTTGAACGGGACGGCGATTTCGCCATAGTCCGCAAACGCGCGTCGGTGGAACAGTCGGACGACCTGCTGCGTCGTGAACCGCGAACGTCCGTCCGGCAGAATCTCTTGCTGCGAGCGGTTCAACAGAATGACGGCATCCGCGTCGGGATAGTCCATTTGATTCGGAGCGGAGGCGATTCGAGCGTCAATGTCGTTCGGAAGAATGACGACGGCGGGTATGAGGTCGTAGGACTCGTTGCGCGTTTCTTCGGGTTCGGCGTTCGTAAGTCGGACCGACAACGATTGATAGGCGGCGCGCGCCTCCTCGTCCGTCGGATCGACGGTGTACGCTTCTTGATAAAACGCGAGGGCGTCGTCGTAGTAGGCGAGCACTTCATACGTCCGCGCTAGGCGGCGAAGGATACGCGAATCGCCGGGGCTTTCGCGGTTGGCGCGGTCGAACGATGTGAGCGCCTCCTCGTACTGTTGCATGTCTTCGTAGGCAAGACCCGCGTAGAAGTCGAGATTGGCGGACGCTGCTTGAGCGCGGTCGGGGTCAAGCGTGGCAGCGGCTCCGAGCCGTTGAATCGCCTGTTGCGGTTTGCCCGACTGCTGATAGGAGAGTCCGGCGTGAACGAGGGCGTATAGATTATCCGGCTCGTTTTCGAGGACTTTCTCGAACTGGACTACGGCGAGATCGTAGTTACCGTCCACCTCTTCCAGATAACCGAGAAAGTTCCGCGCGCCCGAGTTGTCGGATATCTTCAAACCTTCGGTCAGGTAGAAGCGGGCGGATTCCGTTTCGTCTAACGATGTGTACAGTTCGCCGATTTTGAACAACACGTCGGCGCGGTCGGGTCGCGCCGCGAGCGACGATTCCAACAGGCTGATCGCTTCGCGGTAGTCGCCGCC
>JAQBWJ010000395.1 GCA_027625215.1 Candidatus Poribacteria bacterium | reverse complement strand
ATGAAGATTTGAACGCTGCCCGGACGGATCGGCAGGTAGGCGTCGTGCAGGAAACCGTCCTCGCCGAGATGGATCGCGTAGTACCGCTCCTTGACGAACGAGGTGTCGGGAATCTGCCGCCCCGTGCCGGAGCCCGCTCGCTGCGTTTGCCCCTGGCTGCGCCACTTGCCCTTGAGCCCCTTCGTCCGCGAGCCGAACGCCGTCGCGCGAATCCCGCCGAGCTCCGCGATGATCTGCGCGCCGAACAGGTTGCGGTTCACCTGCAAGAACCGCGCGTTCGGCAGTTCGAGGGTGATGTCGCCGAACGCGGCGCGTTTGATGATGGAGTCCTCGTCGCCTTCGTACCAGACGGCGATGCGCTGCTGTTTCTGGTCGAGACCGGAGAAGTTGCCGCGATTCGCGTCCGAGTAGTCCACCGCGACGTGCGTGTGGTCGCCGACGCGCCCGTGAATGCCGATCTGTAGTTCCTGCTGGATGTTCAATCCGTCTGCCCGCGAGCCGTAGCCGCCGAGCCCGCCACCGTAGCCGCCGAGTCCGCCGTAACCGCCGCCGTACGACGACCCGTAACCGCCGCTCCCGTACGAATCGTAACCGCCGCCGTAGGAGTTGTAACCGCCGAGCCCGCCGCCGTAGGAGTCGTACGAGTTCCCGAAATCGAGCCCGTTGTACCCCGTCGAAAAGCGGCTGCCGCCCAACGTGTCGCCGTAATACCGCTGCAACCCTTCGCGCCCGAAGTATTTGGTGTGGTTGTACTGCACCGTGATCGACTTGTAGCCGGATATCTGCAAGTTTGAGTTCAGCGGAAGGTCGATGCCGCGTTGATTCGCGCGCGGATCGTTCAACCCCAAGTCCGCGAGGCGCGATCCGTCCGACAGCACCAGCGGCGACTGAGCGACGGCGCCGTTGCCGTTCGCGCGGTCGTAGGAACGCAGCGCGTCGAACAGCGGCGCGGTGGCGGATTCCGTCTCCGTTGAGGTCGATTCCGGCTCAATCGGTTGCCATTTCAGGTGATGCAGGTTTGCCGGGAAGAAGCGGGACGGCAACTGCGCGACCGTTGCGGCGTCGCTCGATTCGGTGTCGCTCGATTCAGCGTTGCTCGATTCGGTGTCGCGTTCTAAGGCGGGTTCATCGGGGCTGTCGGTCGGATCGTCTTGGGCTCGCAGTCCGAACGTCGCCGCGCATAGCAACGCGACGCCGATCCACCACGTTCGGCAGCGTGTCATCTTCAATCGGTTCCCTTTCCCCGACGATTCCCGTTAAACTGACCCCAGCGATCATCATTTTTTGTGCGACCGGGCGGCGTGTGACGACAGGTCGTTTCCTGCGGGTTAGAAACGGCGCGGTCTTGCTGCGTGTTTACGGGGCGGACGTGAAAACGGTCAGCCCGCGTTCCGTCACAACCGCGTTCAACGGCACATCCCACGACTGAGGATAACAGGTTTCCACCCGTTGAAGTTCAAATGCGAGACCAAGCGCGAAGAGGTGACGGTGCGTCGAAAGGAATCGGTCGTAGTACCCGCCGCCGTAGCCGAGTCGATATCCGCGCGCGTCTACCGCGACGCCGGGAACCAACGCCAACGCGACGTCGTCCGCCGGCACGGTCAGGCAGCGTTCGGTCGGCGCGAGAATCCCCCACCGCCCGATTTCGAGGTCGGAGTCGGGGTCGCGCACCTCTCGAAGCGTCATCTCGTCGTCGCCTTCGACCACTACAGGCGCGACAACCCGTCGCCCTTCCTCAAGACACGCCCGAACGATGCGCCCCGTCGACACTTCGCCGCGCGTATCGAGGTACGCGAAGATCGCCCGCGCGTCGCGCCCGCGAATGTACTCCATTGTCGTGTCGGTGATCGCGTCATCCCACGCCAGACGATCTGTCGGGTCGATGCGCGCCCGACGTTCCCGCCTCTCACGACGAAGCGCGTCGCGTTCCGTCAACCCGTTTATTTGTCGCGCGCTCATTTGCGGAAAATCGTTTCGCCGTTCACTTCCATCGTATCGACAATCGCCATGACGACCGCGTCGACGGGTCGGTCTTTCGTTGCGTTCGTCAGCCGCGCGGAGCTCCCCGTCGCCACGAGGACGACCTCGCCGACCCCCGCCCCGACGGAATCGACCGCGACGGCGTACCGATCCAACGGTTTGCCGTCCAGCGCGATCTCCTGCACGACCAGCAGTTTCCCACCGACCAGTTTTTCGTCTTTGCGCGTCGCAACGATTGTCCCGACGACTTTGCCCAACGTCATAAGCCTTTTGCGCCCTCTCCCATTCGCGCTCCCTGATGCGCCGGAACGCGCACCGCCTATAGACTAGCACGGTTTCTCAATCGCGTCTGCGTTCGATTTGCGCGGCGGCGATTTCTCCCTATCCAACAGGCGACGGACTCCCTCTTTTTCGGTGAAAGGGGAGACAACGAGTGGAACGCGACACCCTGCGACAACTATCCGATGCGGAACTCGTCATCGCGGCGTTGGTGGGCAATCTGCCCGCCTTCGACGAGTTGGCGCGGCGGTTTCGCGGCGGGATGCAGACGGTCGCCTACCAAACGATGGGGACGGAGAACGGCGTCGAAGACGTGGTGCAGGACGCGCTGCTGACCGCGTTCAAGGCGTTGCCGCAGTTGGACGACCCGCGACGCTTCGGCGGTTGGCTCCGAGCGATCACGCGACACCGCTCCATTGAGTACGCGAAACGCGAACGCCGCGTCGAACCCCATTCCGACATCGACCTGATCCTGCTGGAGCACTGCAAGGAGATCGTTCCGCCGCACGACGAACTCCTCGCGCGGCAGGAGGTCCATTACCAAGTCGCCGCCGCCGTCGAGCGGCTCCCCGAAGACCACCGCACCGTCATTCAACTGCGATATTGGGGCGAAATGCCCGTCAAACGCATCGCCGATTTTCTCGATGTGCCGCTGTCCACCGTCAAGTGGCGGCTGCACGAAGCGCGCAACATCCTGCGTCAACGACTGAACGGAGAATGGCATGTCGAAACATGAGAAACACGGACACCAACGCAATCGCACCGAACTCGACCGCCTGATGAGCGTCGTCAAGGAGACGGGCGAACGCGCTCGTCACGCGACGCTCACGGGAGCCTACAAAGGCGGCGAAGCGCGCAGCATCCGCCATTTCAACGCGATCCTGTCGCAGTTCAAGGACGGCGGACTCCTGAACGACCCACTCATCGCGGAGGTGTTTCAGTTGATTGATGAGGACGCCGGGTACGGCGAAGTCGGCATGGCGTGCAACCTTCTCGCGGACTACCTGAAAGGCGTGAAGCGCGATCAGGAAAACGAGGAGCCGGTTCACCCGTATCGCGGACTATATCACCTCCTGAAGTCAGCGGCGGAAGCCGCCGGACACGCGAGCCTGACGGGTCATCTCAAGTCGGGCGCGCATGTGTTGGCGAAAGTGTACGACGAAGCGGTCGGCGCGTTGACGCGCGGCGGCGTGCTTCCCAACGCGCTGTTCGGTCCGATGGACATGAACGCCTCGTTGGGTGAAATCGGGATGGCGTGTTCGCAACTCGCCGCCTACATCCGCGACGGCTTCGATGCGGAAGACGACGAAAACGGCGACGATCCCGAAACCGCCGCCGCCGAACTGAAAAATCTCGGTTCGCTCGTTCGTCAGGCGATGCCGGATTTCGTCAAGCGGGAACTCCATCACGACGAGTCGAAATCGACGGCGCGCACCCGCGAACTCATCCGCCGATTGAGCGAACTGCTGAACGCGGCGAACCACCCCGAACTGCTCGGCGACAAGGCGCCCCGACTCGCCGAAGAGATGCAGAAGATCGCGGGAGAAATCCAGTCCGTCCTGAACGACAACGGCGGCGATCCGCCGAAAGGGTTGGAGACGGAGATGCAGTCGCTCTCCCGCCAACTGAGCGCGTTGGGTTCCGGCAACCGCAAGGCGACCGCCTCGCCCGACCCCGACAACCGATGACACGTTGACGACGAGTAGGGAATCCGGCGAAGATAGAGGTCGGCGCGCG
>JAQBWJ010000394.1 GCA_027625215.1 Candidatus Poribacteria bacterium | reverse complement strand
CCTTCGCCAGCATGGGCGACGCATCGGCATTCACCCCGACTTCTCGATTCTCGACCGCGAAGACGCCGCCGACCTGCTGCACCAGTGCGTCGCCGATTTGCAGATACCCGTCACGACGCGGCGCTTCCCGAGTAAATCCGTCCTATTGCAGATATGCGGCTTTACTCAAAGCACGTTGCAGCCCCTGGCGATGGTTCTCCTGAACCGCTTCCCTGAGTTTTTGGACGACACGGACGAGATCGAACGGGTCATCGCCCAATACGTCGCCGTCAAACGCGACCGCCAACTGCTCGACTACGACGATCTTTTGTCACGGCTCCACGACTTGCTGTCGTCGCGCGTGGACGTACACGGACTCCTCTCCACCCACTTCCAACATATTCTGGTGGATGAGTTTCAGGACACGAACGCCGTTCAAGGCGCGATCATCGACCTGCTCGGAGCGGCGCACTCGAACGTGTGTGTCGTCGGCGACGACTCGCAGTCGATCTACTCGTTTCGTGGCGCACACTTCGACAACCTCTTGACGTTCAAAGAGCGATACCCGAACACCCGCGAATACCGCCTCGAAACAAACTATCGTTCTACCCCTGAAATCTTGCGCCTCGCCAATGAAAGCATCGCCAAAAACACGCGGCGACTACCGAAAGAGCTCCGAAGCGAGCTCAAGTCCGGCATGAAGCCGTGCATCGTCACCTGTTACGACCAGAAGGTTCAGGCGCAATTCATCGCCGAGTACGCGCTCTATTTGTTGGAAGAAGGGCGAGAGTTGACGGATATCGGTATCCTTTACCGCAGCAACGCCCATGCAACCGACATCGAGCTCGAACTGCAACGGTGCAACATCCCATACAAAGTGCGGGGCGGCGTCCGCTTCTTCGAGCAGGCGCACATCAAGGACCTGATCGCGTTCCTCCGCATCGTCCACAACCCGACGGACGAGTTGTCGTTCCGCCGCGCGTTGCAACTGCTTCCCAAGATTGGCAACGCGCTCGCCCGCCGCATCTGGGAGTACATCCGCGACGAGGACAACCCGCTCGACGCGCTCTCGGAGCCCGACACGCTCGATATCCTTCCGGTTCCGGCGCAAGCGTTTTTCGGTCAGTTCGTGCAAACGGTCGAGGCGATCCGCGCGATGAACGACCCTGCCGCGATGGTCGAATCCGTACTGCGCGATTACTACGACGACCATCTGACGTGGCGGTTCGACAACGCCGCCTCGCGCCGAGACGACCTGAAAGGCTTGGCGCAGTTCGCCGCGCAGTACGGCTCGTTGGAATCGTTCTTGAGCGACACCGCGCTCGCGGGCGACATCACAGCGGAGACGGTCGTGGAAGGGAAAGAGTCGGGCGACCACATCACGTTGACGACGATCCATCAGGCGAAAGGGTTGGAGTGGGCGGTCGTGCTCGTCCCATGGCTGGCGGACGGCAAGTTCCCGTCGGAACGCGCGATCAATACGTTGGAGGACGAGGAAGAAGAACGCCGCGTCTTCCATGTCGCCGTGACGCGAGCGAGGGACGAACTCTACCTGATCGTCCCTCAATCCACGCAATCGGCGCGGGGGATCGTGATGATGAAGCCGAGCCGTTTCCTCACGGAACTGAGCGACGACCTCACGGAGCCGATGATGGTTGAAGCCGGGCTCCCCGAACTGATCGCCGGAGAAACGACGCCCTCCCTGACGACGGAGACGTGACGCCCTCAGTTGCGGGCGACGACCAAATCGCCGCCAGCCAGTTGGAAACGCCTCATCAGTTGAACGGACGGCTCGGTCGCCATCGGTTCGTCGGGCAACCGCATCCTCATCGTGACGATCACATCGCCGGACTCGATGACCAACGTCGGTTTCCCGATCCGATCACCCAAAAACGTCGTCCCGACGTTCTTCGGCTTCCCATGATCGTTTCGCAACGCGGCAAGGTGATAGAACATCCCGCTGCCGCCGGAGTCCTCCACCAACACCACGGCGGCGTCCTCCTCGTTGTCGTCGTCCAAATGACCGAACGCGACAACTTCGGACACCGAGATCACGAGTTCCGTCGCGGAACCTTGGACGACCGCTTGCCGAAACTCGCCGTTCGTCATCGAGTACGTTCCGTCGCCGATCACGTAGTCGGCGTTCGTGAGACTGTCCATCTTTAATGGCGACGACGCGCCGTCATCGCACCCCTGAGTCAGAGCCACGACGAGCAGGAAGGCGGGAGCGATCATCATCGGTCGATAGTGCCGTCGTCTCATTACCCAGATTTTCCCTTCCCTCATATCGACGCGCCTTTCGCGTTGATGTGATGAGTCTACCGCGCCGTCGTCGAGGAGTGCGTTTCACGTCCATTGTCGTTTTGTAAACGGCGTTTGATTCCCGCGAAGATGCTTGCCCTTCCCCCGCCGACCTGCGACGATACCGCTCACGACTCCGAAAGCGTATTTGTGGCGAAAGGATAGTAAGAAGATGGCGACCGATCCGATCCCGATGACGGAAGAACAGAAGTTCGTCTTCGACTTGAAGGGTTTTATCGCAATCCCTGGCGCGCTGACGCAGGACGAAGTGAAGGGTGTCCGCGACCACATCCTCACCCTCCGCGACAACCGCGACTCGCTCGACCCGAAAGACCGTTACTCCTTGTCGGGACCCGCACAGATTCTATTGGATCATCCCACCATCGTCGGCGTTCTGCGCGAGGTGTTGGGCGGTGATCGAAACGAAGACTGCTACGGCTTTCGCTGCGAAAACAGTTTCCACATGATCCGCTCGGCGGGACAGGGCGGACTCGAACCGCACGGCGGCGGACTCGGCGTCGGCGTTCACGCATACAATTGCAAGAATCAGCGCATATACAGCGGTCTCACGCGCGTCGTGTGGGAACTGAACGACGTGAACGAGGGCGACGGCGGCACGCTCTTCATGCCCGGCAGCCACAAGATGAACTTTCGGATACCCGACGAACACAACAAGTTCGGCTCGCCGTTGTATGAGTCGTACGTTTGTCCGGCGGGTTCCGTCATCATCTTCTCGGAAAGCGTTTGTCACGCGGGTCCCGTGTGGAACAACACGGATCACCCGCGCATCGCCGTCTTCAACTGCTACAGCAATTCGGACGCGCAGTACCACAAACTGAGCCTGCCGACCGAAGTCATCGAAGCGATGCCGCCGAAACGTCGCACGCTGTTTCGCGGCGTCTGGCATCACGACTTTTACAAAGCGCAGCCGAACAACTACTTCAGCGCCGACAACGTTGCCCTATGACGACGTGCCTTCTCATCACGGGCTTCGAGCCGTTCGGCGGACGCGACCGCAATCCGTCCTCCGATCTCGCCGAGGCGTTGAGTCAAACGCCCGATGCGGACGCCGAGATCGTCGCGGCGACTCTCCCCGTCGTGTTCCGCGCGGCGAGCTCAACGATACGCGCGCTCATCCGCGAGCGACGCCCGGATATCGTCCTGATGCTCGGCTTGGCGGGCGGCGCGTCGTCGCTGCGGGTGGAACGGATCGGGGTGAACTTCTTTCGCGGCACGGACAACACGGGCGTCGCCTACGACAGCGAGCCGATTGTGCCCAACGCCCCCGACGCTTATTTTTCGACGCTTCCCGTCACGGCGATGATCCAAGCCGCGAGGGATGTTGGCGTTCCCGCACGCGACTCCTTTTCGGCGGGAACGTACTGCTGTAACGAAGTCCTCTACGCCGCCCTTCACACTTGCGCGACGGAATTCCCCGCAACGAAAGCGGGTTTCATCCACCTCCCGCTGCTCCCCGATCAGACCATCGAATCGGACTCGCCGAGCATGGCGTGGGAGACACAGTTGAATGGGTTGCGACAGATTCTGTACGCTCTTGTAGAGTGCAAGGCGTCTCCGACCGTCGCGCGAGGGTGAGGCATGTCCGAACAGTTCATGTACAGTTGGCGATTCAAGTGGATCACGTCGCTGATTCTCGTCGTCCTTTTTGTAATCGCCGACCGCTGGATCAGCGGGTACGCCGTCGTGACGAAAGAGGGAAGTCTGAACC
>JAQBWJ010000393.1 GCA_027625215.1 Candidatus Poribacteria bacterium | reverse complement strand
GATTCAAACGTCCGAAAACGCCCTGCCGTTCCGCCCAACCGTCTCCCTGACCACGCTTTTCAAACCCCGTTCGTGTTACCATCAACGCGAGCGCACGGCGGCTTGTCCTCCTATCCATCCGAATCCGTTTGAAAGGCTGAAATCTCCTCTTATGTGGAACGCGCGTCTTGTTTCCGGGTTGATCGTCGCGTCGCTGTTGTTCGCGTCTTTCTTCCAACCGTCCTCATTCGCCGCCGCTCCCGACACCGAACTGCGCGGCGCGTGGATGTGGGGCTTCGATTGCAAAGACGCCGCCGCCGCCGACCGACTCCTAGCCCGCGCCGAACTGATGAAGCTGAACGCCCTTTACGTCCTCACCCTCTATTGGAACGGGCACGTCGCGCACAAGACCGACCTCGCCCCTATGTCGGCGAACGTCACCCCCGGGTTCGACCCTATCGCTTATCTGGTGGAAGCCGGACACCGACGCGGCATCGAAATCCACGTTCGCATCATGAGCGGCTACATCAATCACGACGCCCCCATTTACGTCGAGCATCCCGATTGGAAGGCGACGAACGTCTCCGGTCGTCAACTCGCATGGTTGAACCTCTGCGACCCTGCCGCCCGCGATTGGGAAACGCGCCTTGTCCTCGAAGCGGCGACAAAATACGACGTGGACGGCGTCCAGTACGATTACATCCGTTTCGACGACACCGACACCTGCGCCTCCGATGCCGACCTGAAACGTGCCTCCGACGCGCTCGGCTTTGACGTGACGACGCTTATCTATCCATCCCTTCCCGCCATCGCCTCGATGCAGGGCAACCCGCTCATCAAACCAACGACGGCGAAAGTCGTTGCGACCTTCGACGGCGGAACGCCCGCTATCGCGGTGAACCAACTCGGCAAAGGCGATGTCGTCCTGTTCAACTGGCACGCGGAACGCAACCCCGTCCGCGCCGTCGTGACCGCCCTTCGCAACGCCTTCTCCGGGCGCGGCAAGACGCCCGTCAAGACCGTCTACGTGCTCGACTCGGCGATCAACGCGGTGAAGTACCGCAACACGCCGTACCTCAAAGCGGTCGAGTGGGTGGAGGCGTTCGGATTTGAATCCGCGCGAGTGGAAGACGGCGGATTCGGCAAACTCCCCGTCGGCGCGGTCGTCATCCTGCCGAACCACTACCTGATGACGAACGCGCAGGGCATCGCGCTGAAACGCCACGTCCAGAACGGCGGTCGCGCGATCTTCCTGGACAGCCCCGTCTTCGGCATCAAGGAGGGCGCGGCAATCCGCGAACTGCTCGGTTTCGCCGCCGACAGCGCCTACTTCAACCGCGAACGCCTCCTCGAATCGACCGCCGCCAACAATGGGCTGATCCCCGTATCCACCCGTAAAGTCGATCTCGCCGTCGAACGCGAGCGCGTCGCCCAATGGAACCGTTGGCGCATGGACCAGGTGACGGAAGTCGTTCGCGTGACGGCGCTCGGAACGTCGAAGCCCGTCACCGCGTCCGTCTACGCGGAGAAAGGCAACGCCGACCGTCTTCTCCAAGACTGGGGCGGCTGGGTGCGCGACGGGTTGGTCGATTACGTCCATCCGATGGCGTACGTCGACAAGGTCGAACAACTCCAAGCGTACTTCGCGTGGTGGAAAGAGATCGACCCGACACTCGCCCGCATCCTGCCAGGCATCGGCGCGTACCGCATCGGAGTCGGCAAATCGCCCGCCGAACGCGCTCGGCTCATCGGCGCTCAGATTGAGGCGTGTCGCGCCGCCGGGATGCGCGGTTTCGTGCTGTTCAAGTTGGAAGACATTGACGACGCGCTCGCCCGCGAATTGGCAAAAACGGTTCTCACAGGGAAGAAACCGCCGTATCATCCACCAAGCCGAGAAGTGAGAAAAGAGAAGTGAGAAGTGAGAAGTGAGAGGATGCGAGCCGTGAGCGGTTGATCGAGTGACTCCGAGTGAGACGGCGAACGGACGCGCGCGAGTCAACGCCCTATACCTCACTTCTCACTCGTCGCATCTCGCTTCTTGAAAGGAACAATATGCCCGGACAACTCCGCATGAAACGCGACGACTACGACGGACTACCCGAAGTCGCCATGCCAGACGGCTACACGCTCCGCGCCTATCAACCCGGCGATGAACCCCATTGGGCGAACGTCATCAACAGCGTCGGCGATCTCGGCAAGTGGGACGTAGACCGCGTGTACTCCGGCTTAACGCAGACAGACCGCTTCCAACCGAGCGGCTTGTTCTTCGCGGTGAAAGACGACACACCCGTCGCAACGGCGTGCGCCTACCCCGAACGCGCGGGGGACAAATCGGTTGGGCAACTGCACATGGTCGGTGTCGATCCGGCGCATCAGGGCAAGCGACTTGGGTTTTGGGTGAGTCTGGCAGTAGTCGAATGGTATCGTGACAACGGCTTCGAGCGCGTCTACTTGCTCACCGACGATTTCCGACTCGCCGCCGTCAAGACGTACCTCAATATGGGTTTCAAACCGGACTTCCGCGACGACGACCACGAAGGACGCTGGAAAAAACTGTACGAAACGTTGAAGATCAAGCCATAAGCCCTTTTTCAAGAATCCCCGACGACGCACGGAGGAACCACCGAATGAGAATCACCGCGACGATGCCCCGCATGATGCGCGTCCGCCAACATTTTCCCGACCCGACCGTGACCGACATTCCCAAAGCCGTCGCCGACCAGATCGCCGTGATCAACCTTTCCGACCGCATCAAGCCCGGCGACACGGTCGCGTTAACGGGCGGCTCGCGCGGCATCGCCAACATCGACACGGTGCTCAAGGCGGCGGTCGACGCGATGAAGGCGCTCGGCGCGAAACCGTTCATCATCCCCGCGATGGGCAGTCACGGCGGCGCGACGGCTGAAGGTCAGATCGACGTGCTGTTGCACTACGGCATCACCGAAGAGACGATGGGCTGCGAAATCCGCTCGTCGATGGACGCGGGGCTGATCGGCACGACGACGAACGGCACGCCCGTCTACCGCGACAAAAACGCCGAATCCGCCGATCACATCGGCGTCATCAACCGCGTGAAGCCCCACACCGACTTTCACGGCGTCATCGAAAGCGGCTTGTGCAAGATGATGGCGATTGGTCTCGGCAAGCAGTTGGGCGCGAGCCGCTACCACAAAGCGTTCCTGCGGTACGACTTCGAGGAGACGGTGCTCGACGCCGCGCGCATCAATATCGGTACGGGTAAAGTTGCGTTCGGATTGGCGGTTGTGGAAAACGCTTACGACGACACCGCCATCGTCCGCGCGATCCCCGCCGACAACATCATCGAGGTTGAACAGGAGTTGATCATCGAGGCGCGCAAACTGATGGGTCGCCTCCCCGTGATGGATTTGGACTGCCTGATCGTGGACTACATGGGCAAGAACATCAGCGGTA
Source organism: Candidatus Poribacteria bacterium (assembly GCA_027625215.1). Lineage (GTDB taxonomy): Bacteria > Poribacteria > WGA-4E > JAQBWJ01. The sequence goes on along the minus strand of JAQBWJ010000393.1, from coordinate 607 downwards.
CGGGCATGGACACGAACATCATCGGACGCGCGATGTTCCCCGATCTCTATCCCCTGCCCGCAGGCGTCCCGTCCATCATGCGGATTTTCGTCCGCGACATGACGGAGGAGTCGTACGGCAACGCGAGCGGCATCGGCTTCGCCGACGTGACGACGACTCGCCTCGTCAACGGTATCGACCGCCACGCGACGATGATGAACGCCTACACCGCCAACACGCCGCACGGCATGAAGAAGCCCATCGACTTCGAGACGGACAAAGAGGCGTTGGAGTGGCTCCTGAACACACTTGGACTCACGCCGCCGGAACACTCCCGCACCATCCAAATCCACTCGACGCTGCACTTGAAAGAGGTGTTGGTGTCCGAAGCGTTGGTCGATGAGGTCAAAGGGCGCGACGACATCGAACTACTCGGCGGGCTTGAGCCGATGAAGTTCAACGCAGACGGCAACCTCGTCAACGTTTGAGCGGCGTGCCTGGGTTCCCTCTCCCTTGATCGGCGAGGGCTAGGGTGAGGGTGGTCAAGCTGCACGACAGAGTCGGGAACCATTAAGTTAACCCAAGTTGCGACCTATGGAATTGTACGTCCACGGCAGTTTTCCTATTC
>JAQBWJ010000392.1 GCA_027625215.1 Candidatus Poribacteria bacterium | reverse complement strand
CTTGGTTCGCGTCGATGTAGCGGATCCCCGCGTCCGTTTGGGCATCGACGCGGTAGCCGGGTAGTTTGACGGGCTGCTCGTCGTTGTCGTACATCACCGTATCGTAGGCGTCGGAGGTGAACTCCAGCACGTTCGAGGCTAGCCAGTAGTCGTACCCGAACCGCTTGTCGGGCGGCACGGGACCCGCGACACCGGAATCGTACAGATGCCACTTCCCGATATAGCCCGTTTGATAGCCCGCGTCCTTGAAGTAGTGCGCGAGCGTCTTCGAGTCGTCCGGCAGCGGGATGCCGTTGCGCCAGCAGGTCGTCTGCGTCGCGTAGAGTCCGGTTTGAAGGCAAGACCGCGCAGGTCCGCAGACGGGCTGACAGGTGTACGACTTGGCGACATGCGTCCCGCGACGCGCCATCCGGTCGAAGTTCGGCGTCAGGTCGAGCGGGTTCCCGTGCAGACCGCTCGTATCCCATCGCTGTTGGTCGGTGAAAAAGACGAGTACGTTCGGTTGACGACGCATCGAACTGCCCTCCCTACGCTCAAATCTCTACCGAAAAATGGAACTGTTCGGCAAATCCGCGTTATGATTGAAACCGTGCGCGAGTTAGCATAACGCGGTTTAGTGCGGGACGAAACGGTGCGTCCCGCACACGGCTAAGGTGTGAAAGTCGAACGGGGAGTCGGAGTCCGTCATGTCGTTGGTTCGGTTGGAAAACGTCACAAAAACGCACGAGCCGCATCTGATTTTGGACGGCATCTCGTGGCAGGTAAATGCGGGCGAACGGATCGGGTTGATCGGCGCGAACGGCACCGGCAAAACGACGCTGTTCGACATCATGGTCGGCGTTCAACAGCCGACGACGGGCGCGGTCTATCGCTCCAAAGGGCTGAAGGTCGGCTACTTCCGCCAAATTTCCGACCTGAAGGGCGACACCCCGGTCCGCGTTGTCATGGGCGATGCGTTCGCGGAACAACGACGCCTTGAAGTGCGGATGCACGAACTCACCGAGAAGATGGCGTCCGCGACGAACGACGACGAGCTCAACAAATACCTCGAACAGTACGACCGCTTCCAGCACGAACACGACGTCAACGGCGGATACGACTACGAGTACCGCATCGACTCGATCCTGCGCGGACTCGGTTTCTCGGAGGAAGACTCTCAGAAGCCCGTCGGAGTGCTCAGCGGCGGCGAGAAAAGTCGCGCGTCGCTTGCCCGCATCCTGCTTGAAAAGCCCGACCTGATCCTGTTCGACGAGCCGACCAACCACCTCGACGTTCACGCGATTGAGTGGCTGGAGTCGTTCCTGCGGCTGGACTATTCGGGGACGATTGTCGTCATCTCGCACGACCGTTATTTCCTCGACCGCGTGACGACGAAGACCGTCGAACTTCGCAACCACAATATCAAAGAGTACAAAGGCAGTTACTCGCTCTACATCGAACTCCGCGAAGTCGAGATGTTGACGAACATCCGCGAGTGGGAACGTCAACAGAAGTTCATCGCTAAAGAAGAAGAGTTCATTCGCCGCAACATCGCCGGACAGAACACGCGAGAGGCGCAAGGTCGGCGCAAGCGATTGGCGCGCCTCGAACGCATCGAGAAATTGGACAATTCCGCTCGCTCAATGAGGCTGCAAACGCAGACCGACAAACGCAGCGGCAACGACGTGATGTACGCGATTGATCTCGCAAAACGGTTCGGCGACGAAACGCTGTTTGAAGGCGTTGATTTCGAGGTGTCTCGCGGGGACATGCTCGGCATTATGGGACCCAACGGCGCGGGCAAATCGACGCTGTTCAAGATGATCCTCGGCGTTCAGAAACCCGACGCGGGCGAAGTGATCTTCGGGTCGAACGTGGAAATCGGTTATCTCGACCAAGAGCACCGCGATCTCGATTCCGGCAAGCGCGTGCAGGACGAAATCTGGAACGTGATGCCCCTCAACGCGACGATTGGCGACATCCGCTCCTACCTCGCACCGTTCCTGTTCACGGGCGACGACCTTGAAAAGCGCGTCGGCGTGCTCAGCGGAGGCGAACGGACGCGGTTGACGCTCGCCAAACTGATGCTCAAGAAACCGAACCTCCTGATGCTGGACGAACCGACGAACCACCTCGACATCCCGTCGCGCGAGGCATTGGAAAACTGTCTACTCGACTATGACGGCACGGTCATCCTCATCACACACGACCGTTATCTGCTGTCAAAACTCGCCACAAAACTCGTCATCTTCGAGCCGGACAGCGTCATCTACTGGCGTTACCCCTATGACGACTGGGAGCAACACAAAGCGCAGCAGGCGGCGGACGCGAAACAGGCGAACAACCCGCCCCCAAAACCGCAAGCACAGCCGACATCCAACCAAGGCAATCAGAGCAAGAAGGCGAACCAAAAGGGGAAGAAAGGAAAATCGAAAAACCGCTCTTCCCGATGAAACCGCCCGCCCCTTCGACCTGTTTATTAATGGTAATTGCGGCGCGTGTTCGCCGTTCGAGGAATCATCCCGCGTATCTTGCTCGCGTCAAGTAGGCATGAACGTACCGTTGCTCTGCGTTCCCCCCATCCACCGGCGAAGGTTGTGTGTCGATGATTCTCGAAGTGTGTCTCGGTGTTGTGCTCGGCGCCCTGTTGCAGCCGCTGTACTACGATTATCTGTTCGTCGCGCATCCGGCGATGCGCGCGGCGATTATCGGGATGATCCCCCCGCTCGTGATCGCGGCGGCGTTGATGTTTGTGACGGAATCGGTGTTCTCCATCGGCAGCCGCGCCCGCCGACCCATCCCATTCTGGCAGCGAGCGTTCGGCGTCAGTCTGTTTTTGAGCGCGTTCTTGCAGGTGGAAGCGGCAAAGTTGGCTGAGGAATCGACCGTCGCGGCGTATCTGGCTCCCGGTCTAGCCGCGTTGCTGACGATGATCGTCACGGTGAACTGGGTGCGGTATCATGCCTGCAAGCGAGCGGCGATCAAGAAAGAAGCGTCCGGCGCGGACGCCGTATTGAAGGCGCGAATCGACAAGCGACGCCAAGTCCCGCAACGGCTCGCCGCCAACGCGATTCGCTCGGAAGCCGCCCAAACTCAGCGCGAACGTCCGGCGCACGCGCCGACCCGCGCCGCATTCGCCCGATAGAATTGGGCACCGCAAGTCGCCCGACCCCAACCATACTCTACATACGACACGCCATTAACCGGATCGTTTCCGAAACAGAACGATCCGGTTTGTGTTGGTGCCTTTGCGCTGGTTCTCAACGCCCCAGATGTTCGCCGTCTTGGTGAACGCCTGATCGTTGATAAGCACGAGTTCCGCCGACAACCCGGCGCGTGTCCCGCACGGCAACGCGTACTCCTCCAACTTGACGCTCCCGTTCCGCACCTCGCCGACCTCGAAGGCGACGTAACCGCCCGGTTTCAAGATGCGCGCCAACTCGCGGAACACGCCTGTCATCACTTCCTGCCAGTCTCGGATGCGTTTGGGCACCGTCAACGCAACGGTCGCCGGGTCGATGCCGCAGAACCAGCAGCGCAGCCAGTTATCCGTCGCGTAGTCCACCACGTCGAGAAACGGCGGAGACGTGACGACCAACGACACGGAGTTCGACCGAATCTGCGGCGTCTGCGACGAGTCGGACGTAACAAACTGTCCGCCGTCCGCCACCTCAACGAGACGACGGCGCGTGTCGTCGCACACGTCTTTCAACAACGCTCGGCTTTTGCGGCGGATGAGTTTCGCCACGGCGCGCGGTTCCGGCGATTGATCGCGGCGTTCATTGATGCGTCGCTGCGCGTCCACCGTGACCGCCTGATTCGGGGGAAACGTGTAAACGGAGAAAAAGCCGGGCGAATGTCCTGCCAGACGGCTCACGGCGACCATCCGTATCCAGCGGTCTACCGAGTCCAGTTTGTGCGCCGCCTCGCGCTCGAACAGGTAGGTGCGGAGCAGGTTCAACTGCCGAAGCGTGTCCTCGTGATAAAACACGCGCAGTTCGTCTTCGGAGACGAACTCATCGCCGGGCGGAGCGATATCGA
>JAQBWJ010000391.1 GCA_027625215.1 Candidatus Poribacteria bacterium | reverse complement strand
GAGGTCGCGGATGCGGCTTGAGGTGTCGCAGCCGAGCCACGCGATCAGGGCGATCAGGGTCAACGGCAGGATCGAACCAAGAGGGTCAAATCGGTGCGTGCGACTTCGCATCATGCCCCGTCGAATAGTTGTTGAAGGATGCGCCCCGCTCCGGCGCGGAGTTGCCCGTCGCTTTCAGGGGCGAACATGAGCGTCCCGTAGTAGCGGATCGCGTTGTCCACCTCGTAGCCGCCGAGCGCGTAGGCGCTTTCCGTCGGCACGTAGCCGTGACAACCGTTCGTATACCCCAACACGGAGGTCTGTGCAAAGGGCGAGGCGTCGTCAATCGCGTTGCCGATCTCGGCGAACACTTCACCCGGCAGCCCGACGACGGCGAAGTCGCCGATCCGCAACGCCTGCACCTCGAAGCCGATGGTGGTCGGCGTCTCGTCCGGTTTGAGCGCGTAATCGCGGAGCGCCGCCATCCAATCGCGCGCCGCCTCGCGGAGCCAAACGTGTCCGCGATGGAGCCCCTCGCGCTTCGCCTGTTCCACCTGCTCGGTGAACGCCGCCAACTCCCGCTCCGCTTCTTCCAACGGAGGCGGAGGCTGAACCGCCAATGGCAGGACTTCCATCCGCGCGTCGAGAACAGGCGCATCCTCAATCGTAAAAATATCTTCAACCCCCGCGATCACCGCCCCGCCAAGTTTCTTCCCGGCGCGAATCAGGTTGTCGTACGTGCCGCGCGGTTTCGGGTTGATGTCGCCGCAGCAGCCCTGCGCGAACATCGCCGTGCCGCCGCAGACCGCCTCGACCGCGTTCACCGCGACGCCGCACCACTCCGCGCTGATGGCGAGGTTGTCGCCGCCGACGGTGGTCGGGTGACAGGCGTGGGCGAACCATGTCGCAAGCAACTCCCCGTCCGCCGTGTCGATCCGCAGCACGTCCGCGTGCGGGACGACGACGCCCTTCTCGTTGAAACCGAGATGAATCGCCCCGCCGACCGACTGCCGACGGTTCATCCCGATCTGCGCCGGGACGCGCGTCCGCCCGATTCTGGCGGGAACGAGGCTCGTCGCGGCTTTTCGCACCGTCGCCACGATGCGGTCTACAAACGAGGCGACATAGCCCGCGTCCAACTCGCCGAGCCCGCGAAACGTCTCGGTAGCGGGTCCCGCGTGAGTGTGGGAGGCGTTCAGCAAGAGACATTCGGGGGCGATCCCCGTTTGCTCCGTGACACGCGCGCGGATTTCGTCGCGCAGGTCGAAGTCGATGCCGATGGTGTCGAACGAGACGAGCGCGAGCGTCTTCGCGTCGTTCTGCAAAACCAACGCGCGGGCGAAGATCGGGTCGTGGATGGAGGTGCAGCCTGTGGGTCGTCCGCCGTAGCCCGTCATATCGACCCCGATGGGCGGGGTGATGTCCGTCACGGCGATCCCGGCGCGGAGAGAAGCGGTTTCGCTCATTGTCGCGTTACCTCAAATAGTCCCTTCCCCTTGCAGGGGAAGGTTAGGAAGGGGTCGGCTAAAAGTTGGTTTTGTGGAGCGCATTCGCGCCAGTTTGACCACCCTCACCCTCCCTCTCCCGTCAAGGGAGAGGGAACGGCTGCGTCATCTCGTTGATCGGCGTTTCCTAAATGTGGGGCGATATTGGTGCGTTGTCGCGCGTTTGACCACCCTCACCCTAGCCCTCTCCCGTCAAGGGAGAGGGGATCGTCCTACGTCGCTTCACTTGCTGGGATCATTCCACAGGAAGTCGGGGATCGACTCGCCGCGAATGAGGTCTTCGTACGATTCCCGCTCGCGGATGACGTGCGTCGCGTCGCCGACCACCATGATCTCCGGCGTGCGCGGACGCGAGTTGTAGTTCGACGCCATCGCAAAGCCGTACGCCCCCGCGCTGAACACGGCGAGATACTCGCCCTGCTCCGCCCGCATGATCTCCCGACCCTTCGCCAGAAAATCGCCCGACTCGCAGACGGGTCCGACGACATCGACCGTCTCGCGTTCGTCGGACTTCTCGATGACAGGGTGAATCCGGTGATAGCCGTCGTAGAGCGCGGGGCGGATGAGGTCGTTCATCGCGCCGTCCACGATGACGAACGTCTTGTGGTCGGTCTCCTTGCGGAACATGACGCGCGTGCAAAGGATGCCGGAGTTCCCTGAAATGAACCGTCCCGGCTCCAGAATCAACACGCAGCCCGTCCGCTGAACGAGCGGCTTGACGCGCGCGGCGTACTCGTCCGGGTGAAACGCCGTCTCGTCGTCTTTGTAGAGGATCGGCAGCCCTCCGCCGAAGTTGAGGAGGCGGATGTCGAAGTTGAGGGCTCGCAGGTTGTCGATCAGGTCGACCAGCCGCTTCAACGCCTCTTCGTAGGCGTCGATGGAGCGGACGGGCGAGCCGATGTGCGCGTGCACGGCGCAGATATCGAGGTTCGGCAGTCCGCGCATCTCCTCGTACGCCTCGATTGCCACGTCCAAGTCAACGCCGAACTTCGTGCCCTTCTTGCCCGTCGTCGTGTATTGATGCGTCTTCGCGTCCACGTCCGGGTTGATGCGGAGGGCGATGGGCGCGTCGACGCCCTTGCGTTGCGCGACGCGGCTGATCGCGTGCGCCTCGGCGACCGACTCGACGTTGAACAGCAGAATGCCCGCGTCGAGCGCGTCCGAAATCTCGTCGTCCGACTTGCCGACGCCCGCGAACACGATCTTTTTCGGATCAACCCCCGCCTTCAACGCGCGAAACAGTTCGCCGCCCGACACAATGTCCGCGCCCGCGCCGTGACGCGCCATCGCCCGCAGGATCGCCAAGTTCGAGTTCGACTTCATCGCGTAGGCGATCACGAGGGGCGTTCCCTTGAAGGCGTCGTCGATCTCTTTGAAGCGGCGCACGAAGGCGTCGTGGCTGTAAATGTAGAGGGGCGTGCCGTGTTGTTCGCACAGGTCTTGGACGCGAACGTCTTCGCAGTAGAGTTCGCCGTCGCGGTAGGAAAATCCGTCCGTGTCGTGAGTCACCGCAAGTCACCTTTGCTCGAAATATGTGGGGAGAATCGCCCGTCGTTCCTTGATTCGTAGCATGAGGGCTGCGAGGAAGTCAAGAAAACGACGCTGCCGCGTTTATCGAGATCGGCGCGGACAATGATAGCGCGTACGGGAGCGTCACACCGGACGAGGGAACTCCTTGAACGAGTGTCCCAACGCAAGCCTGTTGAGGTCGCAATGTTCGATTGCCACGCGAAGGGTCTCTATGTACACTTATTAGGGCATCATCTTTTTGTTGACGACGAATGGGCGCGAATTTTTACGGCATGATTTGTGCGCCAATCGCTTTATGCAACGTTTTTTGTGAATCTCACGACGGCGACCCTCTGAAGGAACAGACCCGTTGAGTCCGACGTTTGAACGACACCTCTATCGCAACACGACCCTCGCGGCGGGTTCGCTCGCCGCGCTGTTGGGCGTTTTTGTGATGGCGGCGTGGCATTTTAAGGCGTACCGTCTGACCCACATGCTGCCAAATGCGACACCGATGGTCTTCAACACGGCGTTCTGTTTCGCGCTGTCGGGCGCCGGGTTGATCGCCTACGCCTTGGACCGACGCCTTTTGAACAGGCTCTCCGCCGTCACCGTGCTCGTCATCATGTCGTCCATCGGGCTCGAATACCTGCTTCACCTCGACTTCGGCATCGACCAACTGATCGTGTCGGACCCGATCAACCAACGGTATCCGGGGCGGTCGGGGCAAACGACGGCCATCGTGTTCGTCGATTTCTCGATCATCATGCTGATGGCGTTGGTGCGGCTCCGTTCGGACGCTTACCGACTGCTGGTCGCGTTCGGGGCGTTCACCATCGTGTCCATCGGCGCGTTGGGGATGACGAACTACGTGACCGATACCGCCGCGATGTTGCGCGGGGCGTCGTTCGCGCGTATCGCGTTGCCGACGGCAATCGGGTTCCTGCTGTTGGGGGGCGGGTTGTGCGGCAGGCTGTACAGCGACGCGCGCCACCTCCACATCCTGCCGTTGAGCGCGGGGATCGTCGGCG
>JAQBWJ010000390.1 GCA_027625215.1 Candidatus Poribacteria bacterium | reverse complement strand
CCGCGACTCGTGGAACTGGAACAGCGTCGATACGGGTCCCAAACGCGACCTGCTCGGCGAACTGACCGACGCAGTGCGCGACGCCGGGCTGAAGACGGGTTTCTACTACTCCCTTTACGAGTGGTATCACCCGCTCTACCAGTCGAACCTCCCCCGCTACGTCGCCGAGCACATGCTGCCTCAGTTGAAGGATGTCGTCTCGCGGTACGCGCCGTCGATCATCTTCTCAGACGGCGAGTGGGAGCACCTCAGCGAGTCGTGGCGCAGCGCGGAGTTCCTCGCGTGGCTCTACAACGAGTCCCCCTGCCGCAACGAAGTCGTGGTGAACGACCGCTGGGGCAAGGAAACTCGCAGCGCGCACGGCGACTACTTCACGACGGAGTACGGTCATGTCGGCGCGGGCAAGACGCTCGCGGAGGGCAAGAAGTGGGAGGAAAATCGAGGGATTGGCGGCTCCTACGGCTACAACCGCAACGAGTCGTTCGAACACTACGCCACCTCCGCCGACCTCATCCGCCTCCTCGTGGACATGGTGAGCAAGGGCGGCAACCTGCTCTTGAACGTCGGTCCCACCGCCGACGGATTGATCCCGGTCATCATGCAGGAACGTCTGCTCGACATCGGCAAGTGGCTTGGGGTGAACGGCGAAGCGATCTACGGGTCAAAGCCTTGGCGGGTGAACGCGGAGGGCGAGAATGTCCGGTACACGTCGAAGGGTGATGCCGTCTACGCCATCGCCTGTGGCTATCCCGGACGCGAACTCCTCCTGGACGCCCCGCAGACTCTCAACGACACGACGGTACACCTGTTGGGTCACGACGAACCGTTGGCGTGGCTGCGCTCCGGCGACAAACTCCGCATCCAAGTGCCGCCGATCACGCCCGTGACACCGTTCCAACACGCCTTCACCTTCAAACTCGAAAACGTGTCGTGAGGAAAGTCCGGGTTCCCTTCTCCCTTCGAGGGAGAAGGATTAGGGATGAGGGTGGTCAATGTGCGCGAAGCACCTCACAACTTGAAGCTGACCCCCCTCTTGACACATCTCCCCACCCGTCGGAAACTGCGCTGGCGAATGTCGCAGTCTTAGAGGTTCATGGAAGAACCTTCCGACGTTGGGCAAAACGGGAGAGTGAGGGCGACGCCCGTTGCAGAGTCGCCTTCTGATTATCAACACGATAAGGAGTCTACGATGAGCAAGTTGAAACATGTTGCCGAACAGTTTTTCACCGCGTGCGAAGACGGCGAAGGCTGGGACGTTTGCAAGAAGTTCTGTCACGCGGACGCGACCTTCTCGGCGCAAGCCCCCGCCATCGCGGGGATTACGACGGTCGAAGGCTACACCGACTGGCTTAAGGGACTGTACACATTTGTCACCGATACGCGATACGAGATTCAATCGTTCGGTGTCGATGAAGGTCGAAACAACGTCACCGTATTTTCCGTCTTTCATGGAACTCACACCGGCGAAGGCGGCCCCTTGCCCGCGACGGGCAAAAGCGCCGCGACGGAATACTGCTACTGTTTGCAGTTCGAGGATGGTCGTCTCCGTCATATGACGAAGATTTGGAACGACGGCGTTGCGCTACAGCAACTTGGGTGGGTGTAAGCCTGCCGAGGGGAGACGATCCGAAGCGGTGATTATGAGTCGCCAAACCGACTCAACACGGTCGTCGCAATCGTCTCCCCGATGTTGATTGAGGAGGTCGCGCCGGGCGAGGGCGCGTTCAGCACCTGCCCCGCCCTAGCCGATTCCACGATACGAAAGTCGTCCACCAACTTGCCGTTCGGCTCCAGCGCCTGCGCCCGAACGCCCGCGCCACCCTTCACCACGTCGTCGGTCGTAATCTCCGGCAACATCCGCTGCAACGCCCGCACAAACGCCTCTTTGCTCAACGACCGGGTAATCTCCATCCACGCGACCTTCGTGTACTTGAACCCAAGCCGCCACAACCCGCCGTACGTCGCCATCTCCAGCAGGTCGCCCACCGAGACATCCCCCCACGAATACCCCTCCCGCCTCGACACCTCCAAGCGCCATCCGCGTGAAGTGAACGCCAAGAAAGGGGAATCGCGGGTCGGGAACAGGATAGACGAGGTTTTTGATAAGGTGGTGTTTTTCGGGAACGAGTTCGTAATACTCTCCTCGAAACGGCACGATCTGCAACTTCGGGTCATCGCCGCACATTCGCGCGATCTTGTCGCACCGCAATCCACCGCAGTTCACCAGGACGCGACACGACACCTCCCCCGACGCCGTTTCAAGAGTGATCCCGTCCCCCCGATGATGAATCCGGTGGACGCGCGAGTCCGTACGAATCTCGCCCCCCGCATCGACAAACTCTGTCGCCATCGCCTGCGTCGCCCCGACGAAATCGACGATTCCGGTGTCCGGCACGTGCAGCCCGTCGATGCCTGTGATGTGCGGCTCGTACTCGCCGATTTCCTCCGCCCGCAGCCGCCGCAACCCCTTCAACCCGTTCGCATTCCCGCGCCGTTCGAGTTCGTCAAGGCGCGGAACCTCATCCGGGTCGATGGCGACGACTACCTTCCCACAACGCTCATACGCGACGCCATGTTCCGCACAGAAGCGATACATCGCCTCGCGTCCCGCGACGCAGTTCTGCGCTTTGAGCGAACCGGGTTTGTAGTACAGACCGGAGTGGATGACCCCGCTGTTATGCCCCGTCTGGTGCGCGGCTAAGTGGGATTCCGCCTCGAGCACGACGACCGAGCGATTGGCGCGTTTCGACAACGCCATCGCCGTCGCAATCCCGATGATGCCGCCGCCGATGATCGCAATGTCGTGAGCGCGTGGCACGGGGTTAACCGCCCGCCCCGCCGGAGGCGTCATCCTCGTCCAACGGCGGGAGCGCGCCTTCTTCAAGCGTCTGGATTTCGTCGTAAATCTGCTTCATGAACGAGACGATATCCGCTCGCATCTTCGCCATGGTCGCTTCGACGTTCGCGGAATACGCCGACGTGCCGGTCGGGTACTTCTCGATATAGGCGAGAACGAGGTCGCGCGTCACTTCCAACACGGTAGCCGCCATCGCGTCCGATCTCCTTTTGTTGAGAGCCGGAGATTAGCCGAACGACCCATCCACCTCACTGTCATTCTGAGGAGTCGATGCAATGGGCGACGTGAGAATCTCTCCGACGATCCTAAACCATTACCCCGTCTCGTGAGGCTGAACGACGCCCTTCTTCAAAATCAGGTTCGCGTACACCGCGCTCTCGCTCGTGGCGACAACGGCGAACGCCCGCCCCGCCCGCTCATAGAAGGCAAACCGCTCAATGGGCGTCAGCGTGACCACCTTCCCCTCCGACTCCGCCAATACCGCCTCGAACGTCGTCCAAATCGGCGGACTCGGGATATCCTCGACGGTGGCCATGACCACCGCGTGGTCGTCTGCGTACGAGTCCAACGGGAAAAACCGAGCGATGGCGTTCAACACGTCCGGCACGCTCAACCCGTCCGCTCGCACAAGCCTTCGCGCGTGCGTCACGGACGGAAAGTTACCGTCCGCCAACACGATCTCGTCCCCGTGTCCCATCGACAAGAGAACGTGCATCAAGTCGGGTGAAATCGCGCGCGGGATGCCGCGTAGCATGAAGTTCGATCCAACCAATAAACAGGGTAATAAGCGTCGGGAGAGCGGATCAGTAGTCGCGGTGCAGTCGGAACGTCAAGTCGCCGCCCGACCCGTCCACATAAAACGGCACGATGCGCTGCATCGGCAGATAGCCCTCCACCTCCACGCGGAGATCATACACGCCTTCGGGCGCGTTCTCCAGCGTGAATCGCCCCTGCGCGTTCGTTGTGAGAGTCGTCTCCGTTTCGCCGATAATCCGCACCGTCACACCAGCGAGCGGAAACTCCATCCGTGACGGCGCGAAATGTTCCCATCCGCCGCCTGAGAGCAGTTGCCCCGTCAGAGTCGTCGGCGCATTCTCGGTCGCGCGGGCGATCTCCGTCAGCGGCGGACGTGGTTGGTTGCCACGTCCGACCCGATTTCCGAAACGCGG
>JAQBWJ010000389.1 GCA_027625215.1 Candidatus Poribacteria bacterium | reverse complement strand
ATCGCGCGTCCTCCCTCAACAGGAAGTACGGCAGAATTAGGCTCATTCTTTACCCTGACAGACCACTAGAGCGGTCGAAAATAATCGCGTACCGAGATTGACCTTCCGCAACTCGGTTCTCATAATTATATCTGTTAGAGATATAAATCTCGACTTCCGCACGAACACTCCGAATCGCTTGAGAGGCACGGGACGTGGCGCGCAAAAACACAACGAAATACGCGATTCTGGGGATGCTGTCGTTCGGACCCCGTTCCGGCTACGACATCAAACAGAAGATTGAGCAGAGCGTCCGCCACTTTTGGAGCGAGAGTTACGGGCAGATCTACCCGATCCTCCGTCGGCTCGTGGACGAAGGGCTCGCGACGAAAACGACCGAGCCTCAGGAAACGCGCCCCGACCGTCACGTCTACGAGATCACCAAAAAAGGCGAACGCGAACTCGAAGTGTGGTTGACCGAGCCGATTGAGTCGCGTCCCATCGTGCGAAACGAACTGCTCCTCAAACTGTTCTTCGGACAAAACACCTCTCCCGAAATCCTCATGCAGCACATCCGGCAGTTCCGCGAGGAGATCGCCGCGACGCTGCTTCACCTCGAAAGCGTCAAAGCGATGTGCCTCGATCCCGGCGCATCCGACGAGTGCGACGACGAACAAGCCCCGTACAGCCTGATGACGCTCCATTGCGGGCAACACATTATGAACGGCTATGTCGATTGGTGCGATCAGACCCTCGATCAGTTGAAAGAACTCTGGTTGGACGGCGACCAACGCGCCGCCGTCGCTGAAGGAGACGAAGCGTGAAAAAAGCATTGGTGGCGATTCTTGCGGTGGTGGTCATCGGCGGCATCTTGGGCGTTCGCCTGATGTTGGGACAGACCGAATCGACCGAAGCGGACAACGTGAAACGCGCCCTGATCGGGATGCAGACGCAACCGCTCACGGCGGCGGATCGGGAACGGCTCGGCGCGTGGGCTCCCGAAAAGGGCGTCTACATCTCGGTCGTTCACCCGCAGAGCCTTGCCGAAAACGCGGGATTGTCGGCGGGCGATGTCGTCGTTTCGGTGAACGGTGTCGCGGTCTCGACGGTCTCGGAATACCAAGCCGCGCTCGACAACGCCCTCGCGTCCAGCGCGATCAACTTCGCCCTGAAGCGCGACGGCGACGACGTTCAAATCCGCGTGACGCCCGAATTCGCCGCAACCTACAACAATCTCGGTGCGGCGTACGTCAAGGACGCGCGCCCTGCCGACGCGAAACAGGCGTTCCAAAAAGCGTTGTCCATCGACGAGAACTTCGCGGAGGCGTACTACAACCTCGGCAACCTTGAAGCCTCAAGCGGCAATCAAACCGCCGCCATCGAGCAGTACAACAAGGCGCTCAAACTCGACCCGAATATGCAGAACGCCTACTACAAACTCGGCGACGCTTACGCCGCGCAGGGCGACTGTCAAAAAGCGATTGACGCCTACAAAAAACTGATCCGCGCGACGCCGCCGGACTCGATGGAGCGCGGCATCAAGCCGGTCGAAGTGATTGAGGCGCGCATGGGTGAAATCGCCAGCGAGATCGAGACGACCGGCACGATTGCGGCGCACGCGGCGGTGTCGGTCTTCCCGAAAGTGGCGGACACGATCATCGAGTTCAAGAAGGACGACGGCGACCGCGTGAAGAAAGGCGACCTGCTCGCCGTGATCGAGCACGATGTGCTCGAACTGCAAGCGCAGCAGGCGGATGCCGGACTCGAATCGGCGACTGTCGCGCATGAGCAGGCGGTGAAGTTGTCTGAGATTCGCGTGCGCGCGCAAGCGGCTCAGGCGCGCGCGGGACTCGCCTCGGCGGAGGCGGCAATGAAGCAGGTGGAAGACCTCGCCAAGACGCGCTCCGACACGAACATCGCGGTTGCGGAAGCGGGATTGAGCGCCATCCGTTCCAACCTCGACAAGTTGAAAAACGGCGCTCGTCCCGAAGAACGCGAACAGATCCGCGCGACCGTCACCACAGCGAAGGCGAACCTGAACAAAGCCGACAGCGACTACGTCCGCATCAAGGGGCTTTACGAACAGGGAGCGGTCAGCAAGCAGACGTTCGAGGGTGTCGAGACACAACTGGAAGTCGCGCAGGCGCAGTTGGAAACGGCGCAACAGGCGTGGAACTTGGTCGAGAAGGGCGCGCGCGCCGAAGACCTCCGCGCGTTGGAGTCGCAAGTCGCTCAGTCGGAAGCGCAGTTGAATTTGGCGCGTCGTCAAACGCAGCAACGGACGTGGGAGCAGGACATTGCGATGGCGTCCGCTCAAGTCCAGACGGCGCGCGCGGCGGTCACATCGGCGGACGCGCTGGTGGACGCAAAAAGTTGGACGGCGGACATCGCCGCCGCGAAGACGGGGATGACGCAAGCCCGCGTTCAGCGCGACCTTGCCCGTAAACGCCTCGCGGACGCCTACATCACCGCGCCTATCGACGGCATCGTCGCCAAACGGCACCTTGATCTGGGCGGCATGGCGTCGATGCAGATGCCGTTGTTCGACCTCGTGCAGGTGTCGCTGGTGCACGCGACGGTCAACCTGATCGAAGACGACCTGCCGAACGTGCGCGTCGGCAACACGGCGCGTCTCCAGGTGAAGGGGCAACTCGTCCCGTTCACGGGACAGGTCACGTCGATCAGCCCGATTGTCGATCCGCGCAGCCGCACGGCGGAGGTTGAAATCACCGTCCGCAACGAGGACGGCGCGTTGAAGCCGGGCATGTTCGCCCGCGTGCTGCTGCCGACGGAAGTGCGCCCGAACGCGGTGCTCGTCCCCCGAGACGCGGTGCTTCAAGACGCCGTTTCCGGCGAACGACACGTCTTCATCGTGACGGACGGCAAGAGCCAAAAAGTCGCGGTAGACTTCGGGCTGGAACGCGGCGCGCTCGTGGAAATCACGGGCGGACTGCAATCCGGCGCGCGCGTCGTCTACGCGGGGCAACAAAATCTGACGGACGGCGATTTTGTGCAGGTCGTCCGTACCGTCCAACCGTTCTGACCTCCCGACACCAACCCCCCAACTGAACGACACGAAGGGTTCGATACTATGTGGCTTGGGCGGTTTTCGGTCCGAAACTCGGTGCTCATCAACGTCGTGATGGTCGCCATCTTAGCGGTCGGAGCGTACTCGTTCCTTGCGATCCCACGCGAACTGATGCCGGAGATCACGTTCAACTGGGCGTTTGTGCAGGTGTCCTATCCGGGCGCGTCGCCGGAGGAGGTCGAGCAACTCATCACCGAGCCGCTCGAAGACGCCATCGACGACGTGGATAAGATCGACATGGTCACGTCCGGCTCGTCGGAGGGCGCGTCGTTCATCAGCGTAAAGTTTGAGCAGAACCTCTCCGACGACGAGTTCGACAAGCGCTACCAAGACCTCCGCACCGCCATCGACAGCACGCCGCTCCCCGACGGCGCGGAAGACCCGGTATTCATCAAACTGGACACGCAGACGTGGAACCCGGTCATCAGTGTCATCGTCAGCGGCGATCTTCCCGAAACGCGGTTGAAAGAGATCGCGGAAGACTTAGACGACCGCATCATGCAGATCAAAGGCGTCGCCAGGATCATCGACGCGGGCATCCGCGAGCGCGAAGTGTGGGTAGAGATCGACCCCGACAAATTGGACCGGCTCGGCGTGACGTTGCCCGAAGTGGTCCAAGCGTTGCGCGCCAAGAACGTGAACATTCCCGGCGGCACGGTCACGGGCGGTCGCTCCGAGTACATCCTGCGGACGTTGGGGCAGTTCGGCGCGTTGGGAGAAATCTCGGAGGTCGTTGTTCGTTCGTACGATTCGGGTCATCAAGTCCGCATCCGCGATGTGGCGACGATCCGCGACACATGGCAGGAGGCGATGATCCTGTCGCGCCTGAACGGGCTCCCGTCGATGACGTTGAACATCACGAAAAAGTCCGGCGAAAGCACGATCCGCATCGTTCGAGATGTCAAGAAACTGGTGGACGAGTACCGCGTCGCCTCCCTGCCGAGCGGCGCGCACCTTGATATC
>JAQBWJ010000388.1 GCA_027625215.1 Candidatus Poribacteria bacterium | reverse complement strand
CTTCAGGCGCGGGATCGTGGGTTGTACCGGGATATCACGGACTGCGGCGCGGGCGGCTTTTCGTCGGCGGTCGGTGAAATGGGCAAGGAGACGGGCGCGCGCGTCTACCTCGACCGCGTTCCGTTGAAGTACGAAGGGCTCGACCCTTGGGAGATTTGGCTGTCGGAAGCGCAGGAGCGGCTCGTGCTCGCCGTGCCGCCGGATCGGTTGGATGAACTTCTTGCGGTATTCTCCGACGAGAATGTTGAGGCGACGGTGCTCGGTGAGTTCACGGACACGGGCAAACTTGAAGTGTTTTACGGCGACGACCTTGTTGGCGAACTCGAAATGGCGTTCATGCACGACGGCGTGCCGCGCATCACGAAGCAGGCGGTCTGGACGCGCCCGAACCGTGTCGATCCGCGTTTCGAGGAACCGCCCGACCTCACGGATGCGCTGCTCGACGTATTGTCGATGCCGAACGTCGCCAGCAAAGAGTGGGTCATCCGCCAGTATGACCACGAGGTTCAGGGCGGACTTGCCATCAAACCGCTGCAAGGAGCGACGGATGACGGTCCCGGCGATGCTTGCGTCGTCCAACCGATTCTGGGCGACAAGTCGGGCGTCATCATCGCAAACGGCATGAACCCGAAGTACGGCGATCTCGACCCCTATTGGATGGCGGCGTTGGCGATTGACGAAGCGTTGCGGAACGTTGTCGCAACGGGCGGCTGGCGCGAACGCACCGCTCTGCTCGACAACTTCTCGTGGGGCAGTCCCGATAAGCCCGACCGTCTCGGCGGACTCGTACGCGCGGCGAAGGCGTGTTACGACTTCTCAACGGCGTTCGGGACGCCGTTCATCTCGGGCAAAGACAGCCTCTACAACGAGTATCGCGACACCCGCACGGGCGATCAGGTGGCGATCCCCGGCACACTGTTGATCTCGGCGATCTGCGTTGTCGAGGATATCGAAAAGACGATGACGATGGACGTAAAACGTCCCGGCGACCTGGTCTATGTGGTCGGACGCACGTACCGGGAGCTCGGTGGCTCGCACTACTATGCGCGTCACGGCGAGATCGGCGCGACGGTCCCGCATGTGCGTCCTAACGAGGCGACGAAGTCGATGGACGCCGTGTTCGTTGGGATCAACGGCGGCGTGCTGTCGGCGGCGCACGACTGTTCGGAGGGCGGCATTGCGGTCGCGGCGGCGGAGATGGCGTTCGCGGGCGGATACGGAATGAACCTCGAAATCCGCAACGGGCAGTTGGGCAACATGCGGTTGGACGAGTACCTGTTCTCCGAGTCGGCGAGTCGATTCATTGTCACGCTGAAGCCGGAGTATGAGATGAAGTTCGTCGGGGTGATGGCTTACTTGGGCGTCACGGGGTTTGAAAAACTCGGCGTCGTGACGGACAGCCGCCGGTTCACCATCCTCGACGGGCGCGGTCAGGCGCGGATTGACGCGACGATTGACGACCTGAAGGAGTCGTGGCAGAAGACGTTTCGATGGTGATGAATCGTTCCGACGCCGCAAGTTGAAACGATAACGGAAGGTCGTGCCCTTGTATGAACGCACCCACTTCATCGCCGCTGTCGCGCCAACCGCTTGGCGAGGCGTCCTCAATCATCGTAAGATGGAAGACGACGGGTTCAGGAACGCGCGGATTGAGAGACGATGTACGACAAATGGCCCCGACCCCTCGAAGAACGACACACGGGACGTCGCACCACTCGACGCGGGCGCGACAAAGTCACCGGGACGCCTGACGGCAAACGGTGGTGTCCCGCATACGAGGGGTTGATTTCCGCCGTGACCTGTCGGGAGAGTCGCGGAAAGATCAAAAACTGCGACGCGCGCTGCCCCTACTTCGCGCCTTTGATCGTTTCGTCGGGAACAAGGCGGGAGTCGCCGAACGCCTTGCACAAGTGCTACCTGCGTCATGTGCCGACGAGCGGCGTCGCCACCGTCCTCATCTCGCGGAAGAACCCGGACGGCACGCTGCGACTGATGACGCTGCTGCTTGATCTGTGGAAGGTCGGCATCCAGGACTGTTTCGTCGATGTGCGGATGGTCGAAGACCTGCTCGCCAAGCAGTTGGCGAAAGAAGTGCCGCCATTTGCGGAAGCGTCGTTGGAAGACTGTCAGAAGTTGGTCAAGTGGGCGGAGCGGATCTCGCGCGAGGTGGGACGCGAAATCCCCTGGGAGTACGAACGTTGGAACGACATGCTCGGCGACATAGGCAAAGTCCCCGACATTGACGGATCGCTCTACAAGTGCGCGAAATGCGGCGACAATCTGCCGCAAAAGGCGATAGACCTGATGAAGCGGTACGCCCTTCGCGCCGACATGCAGTTCTACATGGTCTGTCGAAAATGTGGCGGCGAATATGACGATAGTTGGTAAACGACTCGACATCGCGTGGCGAGATTTCGCGTGGCGATTATGGCGGCATCGAAACGCGGTCGCCGTTGTCGCGCTCTTCTGCGTGATCAGTGTGTCCGCTGTTGGGCAAGAGTCCGGCGGCGGCGTGCTAGGTTGGTTCGGCGAAGCGTTTCGCGCTCCCGAAAAGCCCGAAGAAGGGCGAGGCACGAACCCGATATGGGTGTTCGTCATCGTCACGATCACCGTCGCGGTGTTGCGCGCGATTGTCGAGGCGGTGCGGCGCGACCGCATCATGCGCCGCCACAACAAGAACTACGGTGTGCTGCTCCACGACAGTTCGCGCTATACGGGCATCGTCAAACTGATCCTGCAAGATGTGGAAATCGCCTCCGAGAAGACGGACGTGTCCGGCAAGGACAGTGGGAGGCTGTTCACCAAAGCAAACTTTCAGGAAAAGATGAAGGCGCTCGTCCGCTACCACGACGAGTTCACCGAGCAGGAAGCGGAAGAGCGGCGCGTGTTCGCCGAGCGGATTTACAACCCGTCGCTGTTGGGGAAGTTCTCAAGGCGGGTGCAGTCGGCGGCGCGGCAGATGTCCGAAGCGGTGAAAACGATCTACGAAGAGGCAATCGGAAAGCCGTTGCGAACGCGGCTGAAGCAGTTTCAAGGCGGAGCGCAACTGTCTGAACTCGCCGACACGGGCGTGGAAGAGACATCCGGCGTTTCGGTGGGAGGCGCGTCCTATCGACTGTTGATCGACCGACTGATCGGGACGCGCGTGATCGCCCTTGCGGAGGGCAGAGAGTACGAATGCGTGCTCGCCGACTACACGACGGACTACTACCAACTGCTCGACGTGGAGTTCATCGAAGAGTGGTCGGAGAACATCCGCAAGGACATGGGCACATGGCGCAGCAACGACAAAGGCTTTCGCTTCGCGCACGACGGCGACACGATCATCATTGAGAGCCGCGTCTCCTACCCCGTCACGCTGAGGCATGTGTATTACAAGGGCGGACACAAAATCCACGACGTTCACATCGCCGACAAGGAGCGCAAGGACGTTAACCTGAAAATCGAGCCTTACAGCGCCGTGCGGTGGAAGGCTCAGTTCAACGCAGGGGAAGAGCGGGACGTTGCGGGCGGCAACTTTCAGGAGGTCAAGTACCACCTCCCGTTTATGCCTCAGAACTTCGACAACGTGGAGTTCCACTTCCGCACGGTGCGGCGCGGCGATGTGACGCTCCGATACAGCGACAACGTCGTCCAATATCGCGCCGAGAAGTTCGACGCGCGACTCGTCTCGTTGGACTCGCTGTCGGAGGCGTTGTGGCGAGGGTCATCGCGGTTCGTCGTCACGGACGAGAACGACAAGCCGATTCGGGGACTCCACCTGAATCGCGGCTATATCACGAATCTGAGCCAGGACCGTGTAGATATCCGCGAGGTGACGGCGCATTACTCGCGTCGGTGGGAGGCGGAACGCACGCTCGAACAGTGGGACGAAGCGCTGCGACCGATCCGCGCGGCGTTCAAGATGCGGTGGGGTCGCGTCGTCTATAAGGCAAAGTTGGCGGCGGCGCAGATCGCGCTCATCAACTACTTCAAGACGGAGAAGCGGGTCGTGCCCCCGAATCAGCGCGTGCTGTACTTCCCGTTCGTCAAG
>JAQBWJ010000387.1 GCA_027625215.1 Candidatus Poribacteria bacterium | reverse complement strand
CGCCACAGGGCTTTGAACTGAAGGTCTTTCTCTTCGTTCTGGCATACAGCATCGACTTCGTCATATAGGCCGCAACTTGGGTTATCTTAGGATGATAACTACGTCGCGATTCAGGACTTGGGCGTCAGTTTATACGCTATGGCCTAAAAACGCCATCTGCCCAAGTCCTGACTCTCTTTCCATTAAGATCGAATTCATGGATTCCTTCTAGATTGCCAATGAATATGCTTTGATCATTCATGTGAAAGATCGGGTCCCATCCTTGTCCGATTTTGGTGATTGTGTGCTGTTGATCGTCGTAGAGTTCGATTGTCGATAGACCTTCATTATTATCATGATCAGCGAACTCGTACACGATCTTCGTTCCATCTCTAGAAACGTCGAAACTCCGAATGTTCTCGTTCTGGACAAGCATATCCCATTTCGGTTGGAATAATGGGATGACTCGACAACGCCAAATCCCTGATGAATCGGCAGTAAGCACGTATTCAGCACTGCCTGCCCATGCAACTGATGTGTTTTGAGTGATTTCGGGCTGTGGGGAGGACAAGAAGTCCGGAACCGAAGTAGGCTCCAACGGTGTCGCCCAAGGACCTTGTGGCTCCGGTTCGTTTGGGAAAATGTCGCGTCCGCGATTCGTCACGTAATGCCATGATTCGGATGTGAATACCCCAGATGGTTTTTCGAGGAACCGGAGATACTGTTGATCGGTTGAGAATTGAAGATTGGACCGCCTCGTCCAACTGGAAGACCAATTAACGCCGAATGCGACTTCCTGATCCGGTCGGTAATAGTAAATACCGTACGACGTTGTAATGTCGTATGCGAGATATGCGAGGTAATTACCACCTGATGAATTGATGATTTCGAGTACGTCAGGCGTCAGACTATAGATGGTTGTAAATCGCCCGGCTTCGCCGCGATCCGTGAGCAACGTAAGATCATATGTTGCGTCATCCGACATGCGCTGTTCCACGACAAAGACGAGATGCTTTCCGTCCGGTGAAATCGAAGGGCGATAAGGAATGCCTTTTCGCTCTTCTGCCTTGGAACAGCAAATCAGTAAAGGGATCATCGAAACCAGTGCGAACGACATCGTCTGCACCATGCGTCGCATTGTCGTCTCCCAAATGACGCTAAGGGACGGACAAATCGCCCGTCCCTTAGCAGAATTCGACGCGGATGAGGTTAGGGTCGGTACGTCACTGTATCAGGCGCGTTGTTGAAGTTCTCTTGGAAATTCTCTCCGTACCACGCAATCTCAACCCATGTAGTTGCACCCACTTGGCCGAGCGAGCGATTCTCACCATATTCGCATGTGTAGACGTACGTTGGCGGCGAACCGTGAGCGTGAGTATCCTCCGAGGTGAGAATGAGGTTGACATTGTACCCGACAGGTATCTCACCTGCGAACGAATACGTACCGTCCCATGACGTCAACCTTGTGCCATTGCCGCCTAGTGAACCGGCATCCCACTTGACTGTTGATGCGTTGTAGAAGTGTCCCTCATCCCCGTTCCACTCCCCGTTATCCAGCTTGTTGCCCTCAGTTGAGCAAGTGCAGGTGCCGTAGATCGTATTTCGGACGACGGCATTTTGGACGAACGTTACAATACTTGCCACAGTTGAGGCGACATCATACCAGAACTTGATGTCGAATCTTGCGGTTTGTCCAACACTCAACCCTAGACTGCCGCTTGCATTCAACGAGGCATAGGTCACATCACCATAGTTCTGCGACGCCACAAGATTGCTGTCGACGTAAATCTCCATCCGACTGATAGTATAGTTGGCATTCGGTGTCGTCAATGAGTAAGTTACCGAATATGACCCGCCGGGCTTCGGCTGTGTCACCACAGATCGACTTGGAGATGCTGCCGATTCAAGTTTACTCCACACCGTCAGCGTGTACGAATCCTCGTCGGTGGAACTGCTCCCCGAATCGAACGCCTTCGCCTTGACCGTCACCGAGTTGCCGGACGTGGAACCCTTGCCGGGGTAGGTGTGCGGGAAGACGCTCGTCGTGCTTGTGTTCCAGTCCGTCCAAACGAGCGCGCTGTCCACGTACCACTCGACCTTGTTGAAGGTCGTGTCCGTATCAACGCGGGAGGAATGGCTGACCCCGTCAATGGCGTGGTAGCCGCTTCCGTAGGGTCCGATGCTCGTGATCGAGAAGGCGTGCGCCGACACCGCGACCGTGATGAACAGAGCGAGGGACAGATATGTACGCATTCTGTTTCTCCTTACCGGAATGTTCGTTTGCTCTACGAACATTTTGGCGCGCGTACAATCGACCGTCAAGTTAAATTAAACGATATGACATATTACGGTGTTGGCTCGGTTATTGGTCGGTTCGCGTTTCAACCCACGTCAACAGTTCCCCCGTCTTGTGACGAACCCGCACCCATCCCACCAAGTTCGACTTGATTGCCCGAGTGCGTCATCCCCCCGACGGCGCGAACTCCTTGACCATCTCCATCACGAGATGATCGCCGTTTGGGTCGGCGATCCGTCGCGTCGTGTCGTGGTAGGGCGACGTGCCGGAGAATCGAAACCCGATGCGTTCGTACAACGCCCGCGCGCTCGAATTGCGCGTCGGGTTGACCGCCAGCCCGATCCGCGAGTGCCCGCGTTCACGCGCGACACGCTCGCACGCCTCAATCAACGCCGTGCCGATCCCGTACCCGCGCAACGCCGGGAACACGCCCATGTCTTCGATGTCGGGATAGTCAGGGGCGGTCGGGCGTCCCGCCCATCGCAGCATGGCGTACCCGACCGGGTGATCGTTCACGCACGCGACGAGATAGAGCGCGGAACCCGTCTCTTGGTCGTCCAATCGGTCTTCGTGCGTCGCGCGCGACTCGTAACCGCCAGCCCATTCCATCGCGTCGAGGTCGGCTTCGGTCGCCGCGCGCACCCGAACGCGAATTCGCGGCAACACGAACTCCGTCGTGAACGTTAGGGTGGAGTACGGGTATGATTCTTCAGCAACTTTCACCCTGTCCGACCCTCGTTCGGTCGGATGCGAAGTCGGTTGTGATTCCACGAGCGAATGGTCAGGAGAAGCGATGTCTGCCATCGTATTAGAAACCCACTGTCCCAATTTGAAACTGCGTCATCGCGGCAAAGTGCGCGACGTGTACGAAGACGGCGACCGTCTGCTCATCGCGGCGACCGACCGCATCTCCGCCTTCGACGTGGTAATGCCGAACGGCATCCCCGACAAGGGCAAGATGCTGACGTCCATCTCCGCGTTTTGGTTCGACCGGATGGACGGCGTCGTCCCGCACCACTTGATTTCAACGAACGCGGACGATTTCCCACAGAACGCGCAACCGTACCGCGACCAGTTGGAAGGGCGCACGATGCTCGTCCGCAAGACGAATCGCATCGATGTCGAGTGCGTCGTGCGCGGCTATATCACGGGCTCCGCGTGGAGCGAATACCGCAAACAGGGCACCGTCTGCGGCGAGAAACTCCCCGCAGGGCTCCGCGAGTCCGAGAAGTTCCCCACGCCCCTCTTCACCCCCGCCACCAAAGCGGATGAAGGTCACGACGAGAACATCTCTATCGACACGATGCGCGAACTTGTCGGCGACGATCTAACGGACGAACTGATCGAGGCGAGCGTCACACTCTACGAACGCGGCGCGGCGTTTGCCCGTGAACGCGGCATCCTCATCGCCGACACGAAGTTCGAGTTCGGACTCGTGGACGGCGAGATCATGCTGATTGACGAAATCCTGACGCCCGACTCGTCCCGGTTTTGGCCCCTCGACGAGTACGAGGTTGGACGTTCACAGCGCAGTTTCGACAAGCAGTTCGTCCGCGATTACCTTAACACTCTCGACTGGAACAAGCAACCGCCCGGTCCCGAACTCCCAACGGAAGTTGTTGAGGGAACGGCGCGGCGTTATCGAGAGGCATACGAACTGCTGATCGGGTGAAGACGTACGTAGGGGCGACCAGCGGTCCATTGGTGTCAACTTAAGGAAGTTGGTAACATCGGACATCTCATCGCTTGTGGAGGTGTCCGATGGCAA
>JAQBWJ010000386.1 GCA_027625215.1 Candidatus Poribacteria bacterium | reverse complement strand
CGCCCGCGTCGCCGACTTTGATCGCCGCCCCGACATCCAGCAGCCCGAATGCCTCCCCCGCGTTTGTCATCAGGGGTCCCATCAGGACGGGTTTGCCGAGCGCGGCGGGTTCCATCACGTTGTGAATCCGCATGTGGAAACTCCCGCCGACGAACGCCGTCGTCCCGTACCGATACAGATGCGCCAACACCCCGACCCGATCCACCAGCACCACATCGACGCCCTCAATCGACGCCCCGTCATCCACCGCCGACAGGCGTTTCACCCGAAACCCCGACAACGCGGACTCGCTCGCCGCAAGATGCTGAGGCGTCGGTTCGTGGGGAACGAGGATCAGGCGGGCGTCGGGAGAGTGTTCTTTCAGGCGGACGAAGGCGGGGATCAGGACTCGCTCGTCCGCGTCGTAGGTGCTTCCCGCGACGAGGACGAACTTGCCGTTCCATGTGTCGGGAAATAAGGCTGTCTCAGGCGAGTTTTGGGCGCGGATGTAGACGGAATCGAACCGCGTGTCGCCTGTCACGGTGATCGTGCCGCCGCTCACGTCGCGGAGGCGCGCTGCGTCCTCCTCCGAAACGGCGCATTGAGCGGTCAGATGTTTGTGGACGTGGCGCAGGAAGTTTCTGCCGACGGGTCGCCGACGACGCGATTCGGCGTGCATCGTCCCGGCGATCAACGCCGTCGGGATGCCGCGCCGAGACGCCTCCCACACGGCGTTGGGCCACACGTCGAACTTCGAGAAGACGACCGCTTTCGGGGCGATCATGTCGAACATCCGGCGCATGTTGCGGCGCGAATCGAGCGGGATGTAAAGCGCGGCGTCTTTGAAGGGGTAACGGCGCATCGCCCCAATGACGGAGGGCGAGAAACAGGTCGCCACGATGCGGTAATCAGGGTGAAGCGCGGACATCAACGGCTTCGCCTGCTCGAACTCGCCGACGGACGGCGCGTGGAACCAAAGCGTCTCGACAGGCTCGGAACGCGCCGCGCCCAACTGTCGGGATAGGTCTTCCACCCAACCGCGCCGACCGTGAAGCGCGTCGCGCGTTTTCTCGTCAAACAGCGCGCCGACGCGGAACGCCGCCCACATCGCCGGGACGCCGATCCCGTTGTAGATACACCGCCAGAACGCTTCCGACATTCAACTCCGTTCTCTTTACCCGATTGACGAGGGGAGGGATTGCGTGTGAGGACGCGCGCGCTCTAAGCCGCTCCCTCAATCCGTTCGAGCACCTGCCGGATATCCGATTTCGGGCGCATCCCGACCATCTGCTCAACCAGTTCCCCGTTTTTGAACACGAGCAGCATTGGAATCGTTTGGACGCCATACTCCCCCGCGATGGCGCGATTTTCATCCACGTTCAGTTTGCCGAAACGGAACCGCCCCGCGTACTCGTCCGACAGTTCGTCCACAATCGGGTCGAAGGCGCGGCAGGGAACGCACCAGTCCGCCCAAAAATCGACGACAACGGGAACGTCGGACTTCAACACGTCGCTATGAAAGTTCAGGGCGGTGAGCGTACAACAGTTTCTATGAGACGTCATGTGAGACATAACACTCGTTCGATTCTCCTCCTGATCACAACCGTCGCCGCCAAGTCTATCGGACGGTTTTCCGACCGTCAACAGACACTTTTACGTTTGAAGCCTCGCCGAAGTTGTAAATTGACTCGGCCGTCAACTTTTTGGCATTTTCGTCGTTTTGTAGTATCATCTTCACCACTCGGGAAGTACTAACGACGAAACGATCTACCGGAGAACAACGAGTCATGTCCCTTCGTGGCGTGTGGCAGCGGATTGCGTCATTCGGCGCGGCGATTCTCATCTCGGCGACAACCTTCGCGGCAGCGACCCCGGAAGGCACACAGGTCGTCAACTCCACCTTCGACATGATTCAGGACACCGTTTTTTCGATCTCCTGCATGTCCGCCTCGTGTCACTCCGACGCGACGAAGGCGGGCGGGCTGTCGTTGGCGAAGGACAAGGCTTACGACAGTCTGATCGGCGCGGACGCCTTCAACGAGAAAGGTGCGGGGCTCGGTTGGAAACGGGTCGTGCCGGGTCAGCCGATGAAAAGTTTTCTGATGTCGAAACTGCTGTCGCCCGCGCCGGGCATGGGCGAGTTGATGCCGCTCGGCACGAAGGGGTTACTCCCCGCCCAGATCAAAGCGGTGCGCGAATGGATCGCGGCGGGCGCGCCTCGAGACGGGATCGTGAAAGCCGCGCCGAATCTGTACAACCTGTCGCTGCCGAAACAGGCGGAGATCGAGCCGTTGGAACCGCCGACGCGGGGCGTCCAACTGCACCTTGAGCCGTTTGAGATTCAACCCGGTTCCGAGCGCGAAGTATTCTTTGCGATGCCGCAAGAGCTCAAAGAGACGATCTACGTCAACGAGATCAACATTCGGATGAAGGAAGGCAGCCACCACTTCATCCTGTACCGCATCGCCAAAGGCGAGCCGCCGTTGTCCGTGTTCCGCGACCTGAATCCGCACGACCCGCAAGAGTTCAAGATGGTGGATCGGGAATACCTGATCGGGTCGCAGACCTCGTCGTACCACGTCAAGTTTCCCGAAGGAGTCGCGTTGCGGCTGGAGAAGGGGTCGCGGTTCGACATGAACTCGCACTACCTGAACCTCAGCGGCGGCACGCTCTACGCGGACGAGTTCTGCGCGCCGGACGCCTACACGGGAGAAGTGTACGTCAACCTGCACACGATCCCCGAAAGCGACGTGAAGCGGCTGCTTCACCCCATTTTCAACTCGAACGAGAAGATCGACGTGCCGCACGGAGAGACGCGCGCGACGACGAAAACGTGGAAGCCCGGCGCCAACGCCCGCGTGCTGATGCTGACCTCGCACATGCACCGTCACGGGATCAAGTTCGAGGCGGAACGGTTGGGCGGGCAACCGCTCTACGAAACGCAGAAGTGGTACGATCCCGACACCGTTTGGTTCGACCCGCCGCTAAACGTGGCGCCGGGCGACGGCATCCGTCACACCGCGACGCACCGCAACCACGACCGACCGGAAACGCTCCGCTTCGGGTATACATCTCAGGATGAGATGGCGATTTTGCTGGGGTACTACTTCATCGAGGAGTAAGCGTCCGATGTTGGCGGACATGAACATCGAAGCCATCTGAAACCTTCGTCGCTTGATCGAAACCTCTCACCGGGCTAAACTGAAATCGGTTTGATGAGTACTCGGAGGTTGAGCGTGGCAACAAAGCAACGAAAATCTCGCAACGGAGACGAGCGCGTTCTCGAGCGATCTGAAAACTCATTCATCGGTGAGTTGGCTGGGATCGTTGCCGCGATGGGCGAGCTCTTCATGTTCGAGACGAGGAGTGAGGCTGAAGAACGCTTGTCGAAGCGGTCATCGCGTCCGTCGGACGATCATGCCGCACTACGACGGGATATGGAGATGATCGGCAATGACCTCAGAGCAGCCTTCCGACGATACGAGGGACGAAACGGATAAACCGTTCAACACCGCGACTTCCGATCTTCCCAAATCCGACAATCGTCACGACACCTCTATTGATCTCTATTGATACAGAGGTGCACGTCGTTCGCGCTATTCAATATTCATCTGGTCCTCTCCCACCGGCTCACGAATATCAGCGGTACATCGATGCAAACCCGAAAGCAGGGGATTGGATTCTTGACGCGGCAGACGACGAGCGAAAGCATCGTCATGAGATGGAGATGCAGACATTGCAGCATCGAAATCGACGCCTGTTGTTGGGTTTTATTCTGGCGATCTGCGGAATCGTATCAACGTCTCTTCTTGGAGTCTTTGGAAATGCGTACGTCGGCGGAGCTCTGAATTTCGCGTGGATTGCGACATTGGTAGGAGTGTTTTTGTACGGCACGCATCAACGCACTAAAACACGCCGATCATCCGAAGATGAAGAGGACGAAAGCGTCAATTCGGAATAATAGAGAGAAGCTGAATCACGACGATGTGTTACTCGTTATAATCACCCCCGCGACGGTTCCGCCGCCTTCTCCCGCGCCAGACGCGACAGTTCCGCAAAATGCCC
>JAQBWJ010000385.1 GCA_027625215.1 Candidatus Poribacteria bacterium | reverse complement strand
AAACGCGCGCAACCCCGTCTGGCTGAACCTGCTCGGCGTCGCCATCGCGGAGATCGCTGAGGAACTCGACCGATTGGGCGCGTCCGCCGATGCCGAAAGCCTCCGCAACGACCCGAACCTCTCGCCGACCCGACTGTGGGGACGGTCGGCGCGGTTGGCTCCCAAGTCGGCGTCGCCGTTGTACAATTTGTCGCGGTTCAACATCTGGCGGCAGCAGTTCGCGCGCGCGGGCGGCTACTTACGCAACGCGGCGACGCTGTTGGAAGATTTCGGCGGCGACGCGCTGTTCGCCCCCTCGCTGACGTTTCCCATCTGGACGGAGAACGTCCAAGCGCTCGACCGCACCCTCGTCTTCCACCTGAACGAACGCGCGTTCGAGGCGGTCAGCGACGCGGAACGTCAGTCCAAACGCGCCGCCTTGATGCTCTGGCGCGCGCGCGAACTGCTCGGCGACCTCGCCCACCACGAGCGCAAACCCGACGAGGCGTACGCCCACTACCACCGAGCGGCGGACGCCGCCCCTCATCTGGCGACGGAGGCGATGCGTAAGTCGATTGAATTGGGTGAATCGAAAGGCGATGCGTCGTGGGTGATCGCGTCGTTGGAGCGGCTCGTCGAGGCGAACCCGCTTGATCTTCCCCACCGAGAGCGATTGAAAGAACTGTACGCGGAGGAGGGAAGGAGTGACGACGAATTGGATGAAACAGTCCGGCTGCTGACCAAAGCGGTCCCGAACCGCGCGACGTTCAACCGCGCCCCTATCGAACGGCTTTGAGTCCCGCCGCGCGAGTCTACGGCGTCGTATTGATGTGTCCCACCTGACGCAACGGCGCGTCCCAGTCGTCCGAACCGTTCGTGATGCGCGGCGTGATGAAGATCATCACCTCGCGCCTCGTCTTCGAGGAATCCGTTGTGCGGAACAACGCGCCGAGCAGCGGGATCGACCCAGGCAGCGGCACTTTGCGCTCCTGTTTCTCCTCGCGCTCTTCGATCATCCCGCCGATCACAATCGTCTCGCCGTCCTTCACCCGCACGGTCGAGTTCACGCTGCGCCGTTGAATCAGCGGCAGGTTGTCCGCGCCGATGCCGATCACGTCGTTCACTTCGGGTTGAAGGATCATCGTGATATCGCCGTTCTCCGCGACTTGAGGCGTCACCCGCACCGTGACGCCCGCCGTGATCCGCTCCAAGTCGGTGCGCGGGAACGCGACCGTACCCGTCTGAATCTTGACGAACTCTTCCGTCGTGAAGTTGATCTGCGCCTCTTTGCCGTTCTGCGCGAGCACGCCCGTATCGACGCTGATCTTCGCCTGTCCCGACTGCTTCAACGCCCGCAACTGCAACAAAACGCTGTTCGAGAAATTGCCGATCGTCGTGATCGCAAAGTCGTGAACGAACGTGTCGCCGTCCTCCGTACGACCCCCGCTCAACGAGGACAACCCATTCGGCGTCGTCGGCGAGCCGTCCACTGACACCGTTGACGCGCGCCGGGTGTACCCTGTCGATCCGTTCAGACTGAGCAGTTGGCTCGATCCTTCGCGCAGTTCCGCGACCACCGTGTGCAGCACGACCTGAATCTGCGGTCGGTCGATCTTCTGAATAAACGTGGTGATGCGCTCCAAATAGGCGAGCGGAGCCGTCACGACGACCGTCGGGTGCGTCGAGTCCGTGCGGACGTACTCGACCGCGTAGTCCGGCATCATGTCGCGCAGTTGCGCCGTCGAGATGTAGTTCAGGTCGATCACCCGCGTTTGGGCGATCTCCGCGAACGACGGGTTCCGCGCGCTGTTCGAGGCGATCACGAACGTCGTCGGAGCGACTCGCTTCCACGACGCGCCGACCTGAGAGGTCACGAGGTCCAACAACTCCTCGAACGGCATCCCCTTGACGTTGCTCAACGAGAGCGTCCCCGTCACTCGGTCCGCCACGACAATCGTGAGCTCGTGATCGAACGAAATATCTTCCATAATGAATCGAACGTCCGTCGCGGGCCAATCGCCGTCAACGTTGATCGCCGTGATATCGAACACTTGGTTGAAATCCGCTTCCGTCTTCGAGGCGACGGGCTTCGCGGCGGGCGTCGTCGTTTCGACGCGCGTTTCAGGCAGGACGGACGGCTTCGCGCCCCGATCCGGCACGACGATACTCGGCGACGATGTCAGCGGCAGCGGCTTCACGCGCGCGTTCGCCGTTTCCATCGCAGGCTTCGGGCTCATTTGCGGTTGCGCCGCCGTCGGAGCGGCGGACGTACAGCCGACAGCCAACGCGACAATCGCGATCAGCGCCCATAAGGGCGCAACGGGATAGGCGCTCGGCTCACACCAGCGTTTCATCGATCTTAACTCTTTCCCCCGCGAGACGAACTCGCTTGCGTAACCGGATCGCGCGCCGGTATCGCCTTGACACGACGTTCTTCATCGTTCAGAACGAACGTTATACGATGACGTTACGGTATTAAACGGGAGGGGGACGTTTCATTGCAACGGAGGTCGTCGCCTCAGCCGCTTCAAGCGACCTGACATCTTTATTTCGCGTCCCTGTCCCTCACCCAGACACGTCGGAGAGAAACGCAATATAGATGCCAACGCCAGCACCACTCATAATGGTATCACAACGGCGCCTCTGTTGCAATAATAAACAGTGTGCCAAATATACGTGCCCGATAGAAAAATCACAGTCGCATTTTGGTACGCTATTTCGGTGACACCGTATTTGGAATCGGGGGCAACGGGGCTCCCTGCGGCGCGTTCTCCGATTCGCGCGGCTCCGGCGACAGGCGCGTCGGGTCGCTGGGTCGCACATGCACGACGAGCGTCACCGATTTCGTTTCGCCCCCGTCGAACGGTCTGCCGTCCGTGTCGTATGGGGTGAAATGGATTTGGTAATCCCGCACGTCGCTGGGCGCGTCCTCCGGCACGCGCACGCGCACGCGCACCACTCTCGACGCGCCCGGCGCCAGCACGAACTGCTTGGGCGCGAGGGTCACTCCTCCTCCGTCGGGACTTTCCTCCAACGTCGTTTCGACCCGTACCCGCTCGTCTACATTGTTGTACAGGACGATTTCATGGCGCGCTGTCCCGCCCGGAGCCTCCGCCAGCGACACACGGTCGTTGTCCACCGACAGTACCCCGATCCCCTGCATCTGACCCGGCAGCCCAACGACCGGCTCCAGCACGCCGAACTGCGTCACTTCCGTATCGCGCGCGGAGCCCATCCCGGTATCGACCTGCAACCGCACTTGGTACGTCCCTTTGGGCAGCGGTGACAGGATATCCCCGACAAAGACGCGCTTCGACTCAGGGAACATCAACCTAAAGTGCGATGAGAAATCGACCCGCTCGATGACGCGGTTCGTCGTCGCGTCCCGCACGAGCGCGGTCAGGTCGGCGAACAGGTGCCCGTTGGAACTGTTGTCGACCGCCGCAACGACTTTGACCGTCTGGCGCGGATCGTCCTTCTGCGGGAATTCGACGCGCAACTCGTCGATTTGGATCGAATACCGTACCGGCGTCGCCCGCTCCACGATGTAGGACGTTTCCTCGTTGTCTGAAGGCTTCTTCGTCCCGGCGATCACAAACACAGGCGCGCTCAACCGCAGCGAGATGCGGATATCGTGCGCGCTGGGCGTCCGCGATTCGAGCCGCGACAGTCCCGGGTTCGCCACGATCAACGCGAAGTACTCTCCCCGCGCGCTCGGCGGCAACGTCACCTCGCCCGTGATCGTTTTGTGCTCACCCGGCTCCATCCGCATCTGCGACTCGGAAAACCGGATGTACGGCGCGGCGGAATATTTGTCGAAAATCGGCGCGTACTCGGGACGTTTCTCGCGTGTTGCCGTCTCCAGTAACATTTCGCCGCGTTCGTCCAGATAGAACCCCTCGACGCTGAGCGTCACGTCCCGCGCCATTTCGGACGTGTTGACCAAATCGAGGCGAAACGGTTCCGGCGAGCCGCCCGGCTGCGCGTACACGTCGAAGCGCATCGGCGTCATGCCGACGTTAGCGACCGCCGACCTGACGCACAACGCGGCGATGACCCAAAGCCATCCGAT
>JAQBWJ010000384.1 GCA_027625215.1 Candidatus Poribacteria bacterium | reverse complement strand
GTGAAGACGATCTGAAAGTTCGCCTGAATCTGGTGGAACGTCTCCAGGAACCGCGCGGTCGATTCGTCGTTGATCTTCTTGATCGCCTTCAACAACGACTCGCGGGACAGTTCCACGTCGTCGCGCTGCGTCGTCAGAAACTCGAACCGCTCGCGGTGCTGTTCATACTCGTCGATTGCCATCAGGTTCACCGCGCCCATCGCCTCGATTTGACCGCGCAGTTCCTGCACCTTCTGGTTCACTTGGAACTCGTCGTCGCCGATCTCGTCGTTCCGCTTCAACTCGCCGACGTGGATGCGATACTTCTCCTGCACGCGCTCCATGATGGCGCGTTCCTGCATTGTCATCTGCGTCATCCGCACGTCGAAGTTGTGGCGGATTTTGTTCAGTTTTTCGAGCTCGCGGCGGTCGGCGCGAAGTTGTTTCTCGCTGTTCGCCAACCCTTCGAGCAGTTCCTTCCGCTGGTCTTCCAGCCGCGTGACTTCCTCGACGTGTTCAAACTTCTTCTGTTCAAGGTGAAGGAACGACCGCTGCGCCGTCGAAATCTTCTCTTCGATCTCCGCGACGACCTGCTCGTGGTTGTCCACCGCGCGACGGTGCTCCTCGATGCGGCTCAGCGCGTCCTTGCGGTTGTCGTCAAGAGACGCGACAACGCCCGCCATCCCCTCGATCTTCTCGCGGCGGCTGGCGAGTTCCACCTTCATCTCCGTGACGGACGCCTCGACCTCCGCGCGTTTCGCGTCGGCGCTCGTGCGCTGTTCTTCAAGGTTGATGATCCGTCGGTCAAGCGAACTCCGCTCTTTCTGAATGTCTTCAAGCCGCGTCTTCGCTTCTTCCCGCTCGCGGACGATATCGCCGGACTCCGCGCCCAACAGTTCCAACTCGCTCTGCGTGACGGCGATCTCCTGCTCCAGACGATCCACCTTCTCGGTGATCTGCGACAGGTCTTTCTCCGCGCCGCCCTTGTCGATTTCGACCTGCTGCAACGCCGCCTGTTTCTGCTCGCGCTCTTTGCGGAGGGCGTCGAGCTCGTCGCTCAGGCGGACGCGCCGCTCGTCCTTGCGGGAAAGGATATCCGTCAGTTCGCCGATCTTCTCTTTTAGGTCTTCGATCTCGCGCGGACGTTGCAGGAAGCCCGCCGACCGCTGTTGACCGCCGCCGCCCGTCATCGCGCCGCCCGGATTGACCACCTCGCCGTCCAACGTGACCAACCGCATCGACGTGCGCTCGCGCCGCGCGACGTTCACCGCGTCGTCCAACGTCTCCGCGATGACGACGTTGCCCAACAGGTTTTCAACGACGACCTGATATTCCTTGTCCGTATCGACCAGGTCGGGAGCCCAACCGATGATGCCCGGATAACGGGTCAATCGCTCGTCCATGCGGCTGCGGGCGCGCAGAATGTCCAACGGCAGGAACGTCACCCGCCCCGCGCGGTGCTTCTTGAGGAAGTTGATCGCCGCCTTCGCGTCTTCAGCCGTCTGGGTGACGACGTTCTGAATCCCGCTGCCGAGCGCGACCTCCATCGCCGCTTCATACTTCGATTCGACCCGCACCAGTTCCGCGACAACGCCGCACATGCCCGGCAGTTCGTCGGGACGCTCCTCCGCCATCCGCAGGACGGCGCGAACGCCCATGTAATATCCCTCGTACGAACGCTGCAACTCCTCCAACGACTTGACGCGCGACATCGCCATCGCCAGCGTGTCCTGCTGACCGCGCATCTCCGCTTCGAGTTTCCGCATCTCGGACTCCATGCGCGTCGTAATCTCGCCTATCGAGGATTTCGTGGACGCCACCTGAGCCGTCATGTCCTTGACGCGGCGACGCGCCTCGTCCGCCTTCAGCGTCGATTCCGACAGGTCGTTTTCAACCCGCTTG
This sequence comes from Candidatus Poribacteria bacterium, assembly GCA_027625215.1. Lineage (GTDB taxonomy): Bacteria > Poribacteria > WGA-4E > JAQBWJ01. The sequence continues at coordinate 2,185 of JAQBWJ010000384.1, read as the reverse complement.
AACGCCGCCATCAGGCGCGATTTGTTCGTTTGCGAGTATTCCGCCCGTTGTTCCAACGTCGAAATCTCGTTTTCGGAACGCGCGCCTTTGTTCATCAGGTCGATGAGCGAGTTCTTGCCGTCGCGGATATGCTTGTCCGCGTCGTCAATCTGCTGCTGCAACGCGGTCAGCACGCGCTGCCGACCCGTCAGCCGTCCCTCGTCCTGTTGCAGCGAGATGCGGAGTTGTTCGCGTTCGCGTTCCCGCTCGCCGATCTGCAACCCGATCCGCTCGATCTGCTGTTCCAACGCCTCGATCTGCGACGCGGAGTTCTGCCGCTGTTCGGACAGGCTCGCCTTCCGCTCTTGGAGCAGGGCGATGTTGCCTTCCGTCCGGTCGATCTCCGCCTCGATCTTGTGGACGTGGGACTGCGCGGACTGAATCTCCGTGTCCAGCAACTGACGCCGTTCGCCGCCCGATTCGACATCCGCCTCCAACGCGGTGATCGTGTCCGCCAACTCGTGGACGCGCAAGTTCGCCTCTTCGAGTTCCGCCTTCGCCGCGTCCAGTTTGGAAGTGACGCCCTCCCACTGACGCCGCGCGAGTTCCAGTTCGAGAACGCGCAAGTTGTCCTGTCGGTCGCGGAACTCCTTCGCCTTTTCCGCCTGTCTGCCCAACGTCTCCGTCTCGCGCTCCAACTCGGAAATCACGTCGTTGATGCGGACGAGGTTCTGTTCCGTCTCTTCGAGTTTCTTGAGGGCGGCTTTCTTGCGGTATTTGTATTTCGTGATGCCCGCGACTTCATCAAACAGAAAACGTCGATTTTCAGGTCGCGCGTTTAAGATCAGGTCGATGTTGCCCTGCTCCATCAGCGAGTAGGCGCTGCGACCGACGCCCGTGTCCATGAACAGTTCGTTGATGTCGCGGAGCAGGCAGGGCGCGCCGTTCAGGAAGTATTTGTTCGAGCCGTCGCGTTCCAACTGACGGGTGACGGTGACGGTCGGGGAATCGAGCGGCAACGCGCCGTCGTCATTCGTCAGGGTGAGCGAGACTTCGGCGGTCTTGGCGGGCTTCTGTTCCGAGCCGCCGTTGAACAGTACGTCCTGCATGTTCGCGCACCGCAGGGAACGCGAGGACTGTTCGCCCAATACCCAACGGATCGCGTCGGATACGTTGCTTTTCCCGCAGCCGTTCGGTCCCACGATGCCCGTCAGCCCGTCCTCGACGGTGATTTTGACGGGGTCCGCGAAACTTTTGAAGCCGCTGATCTTGAGTTCTTTCAGCCGCATCGACTTCGACTCCCGATTCCAATAAACGGCGGTGTCTCTACGCTTCCGCTATGGGAACGGTCGATGAGCCTGCAAAGTTGCATCAATACGTCACTTTCATCAGACACAGCCCCGACGCGGGCGCGTTGTCCCCGGCGGCGCTGCGGTCGCGCGCGGCGATAATCGCTCGCAAATGTTGCGTCGCCTCTACCGTATCCGCCGATTCATCCGGCGCGAGTTGATAAAACGTCCCGACAATCGCTCGAACCATCCCGCGCAGAAACGACCGCGCCGTGATCGACAGTTTGACGAGATCGCCGTCCCGCCACGCGCGGCAGTCGGACACGTCGCACAACGGCTGATCGCGGTCGCTGCCCTTCTTCTCGAACGACGAGTAATCGCGCTCCCCGACCAACACGCCCGCGAGCACGTCCCACGCTTCGACGGGCAACCGCTTGCGGATGTGCCACACATACCGCCCCATCAACGCGGACGGCGCAACGCGGTTCAACACGGTGTATTCATACGTCCGCGCCGTCGCGCCGAATCGCGCGTGAAAGTTCGCGTCCACGTCTTCAATATGGGTCACGGCGATGTCGGTTGGCAACATGCCGTTCAGGGCGATCAACATTCCGTCGGGTGGAATGGGCGATTCCGTGACGAAGTGGGCGACCTGTCCTGCGGCGTGGACGCCCGCGTCGGTGCGTCCCGCGCCGTGAATGCGCGTCGGTTCGCCGATCAACTTTCCCAACGCCCGTTCGATGACGGTCTGCACGGCGAGCGCGTTCTCCTGATGCTGCCATCCGGCGTAGTCCGTCCCGTCGTATTCAATCGTCAACTTGACCGTCCGCATCACGGCACGTCAACAGACAAGCCCCTTCCCCCAGAGGGGAAAGGTTGGGATGGGGGTTCAACCGAACCAACGATGACAGGCGTAA
>JAQBWJ010000383.1 GCA_027625215.1 Candidatus Poribacteria bacterium | reverse complement strand
GCCGATAGCACCACGTCCGACGTAAGCCGCTCCGCCATCCAGGAGGAGGCGGACCAACTGATCTCTGAAATCGACCGTGTCGCCAACGCGACTTCCTTCAATGGTCAGTCGTTGCTTGCCGCGAATCAAACGGTCACGTTCTACGTGGGAGATGGTGGACAAACCTTCACATCGAATGCGACGCTCAACCTCTCGCTGCCTGCGTCACAGGCGTCTCAATATATCGCGGGCGTTACATCCGCGAACCTTGCAACGCTCTCTAACGACAACGCAATCGCTTCTCTTGATCTGGGGATCACGTCGGTTTCGCTACAACGCTCTAAGATCGGCGCGTCGCAAAATCGACTTGAACGCGCGCAATCGGATATCAGTTCGCGGACAATCGCCTTGCAGACGGCGGACTCGGTCATCCGCGACGCCGACCTCGCTCAAGAGAGTTCGAGCCTGCTCCGAGCGCGCATTCTCACACAAACCGGAGTCTCCGCCTTCGCACAGGTCAACCTACTTCGTCAGACGATCCTGCCGTTGTTGGCCAACCGCTCATTCTTGGCGAGTTAAAACCGCTAGGAGGTTCCGAAATGATACTTGAAATACCCCGTTCAATTTGTATACGACGAGTGCGTCGAGAAACGAATGAGACGATTACCGCGATTGCGGTGGAATCTTCCGAATCGGCGGATTCGCGCAAAAGATCGCCGGATGAGCGTCCGATTGTCGAAAGGTCGCCCGACGAGGACGAACTGTCGCATGGGTTATCCACGACGCAGCGACGGCGCGCCTACCTGATGCGGCTAGCCGCCCGTGAACCAATCACTATCGGGGACACGGTTGCCGCGATGGAGACTGTCCGGAGGGCGGTCGCGGACTTCCCGGAGCTCGTCAACGTGATGGCGTCGAAACTGCCGTCCGATGCGGGTCAACGGCTCATGTTGTCGAAGTACTGAGAGGGAGGTCTGAAGTATGTCGACAATTGATCCCAGGTCAAATGCGCTTGCGTTTCGCGCGCGGGCGATGGCGAACGGGAAGATCAGCGGAGGAAAACCGAATCCCGCGCGGTTACAACCGACTCCGTTGATTGACGACACGAACACGACGATCCAGGAAAAGCAGCTGAGGTTTGACGCCATGCGGCAAGTGCGACCACTCACTGTCCAGGAGCATGTGCATATCATCAAGTCGGTCACTTCGCAAAACCCGCGCGGGGCGATCAACACGGTTGCGAGTAGTCTGACAGGCGGGTCATTGCTCTGATAAGGCGCTATCCCCAAGAGTCACCGTCCGCCTAGTCGCCGTGAGTATTGCGACAGTCGGAAAACAGAAGTGTTCGGGTCGATGGGAAGAATCGTCTCTGCGAATGAGTGTTGAGTCACGTTGTTGCGTCTCCCGTGTCTAGTATTGCCAGACTCTCGGGATGCGGCACAAAGTCGTTATGTATTGCTGAAAGAAGGATTCTGCGATGAGAGCATCGATTGCGTCGGGACGCTCGGCGTTGAACGACAACAAGTTCACGTCCCCACCCAGTCGATCGAGGACGAAGATCATCGAGAAACCACCTGAGCCCAAACCGCTTCAGGACTCAAAATCGGTGTTCGAACAGGGAAAAGGGAAACGTTTAGCCGACCAGATCAGAGAGAAGAAAACGGATAACCCATTAACGAAGCCACCCAAATTGGATGAGCTCGCCGAGAAGGAAAGGGTGGCGACGGCTAGGCAGGTGCGGATGAATACGAAGAACAATCTCGATGCGCGTCCGAGCCAGTCGCCGGGTCAACGTCGGACAAATGCGACGATGTTCGGCGGAAATCCGCTGACGAGAAGCGATATCGCGCGTGTATCGAGTCGGATACGGAAGTCTGTGTTGGATAGTCCCGTGCAGTCCGTTGAAACGGCAAGCAGCGGATTGACGCGAAACGCAACCCGTTCGTTGCTGACGTAACCGAGAGAGGAAGTCCCGGTGACGGTACGATTGTCGACAAAACCGGCGGTGTTGAAAGTCCACCGAAAGGCTCCCGCTGCTCCGACTAAAACGGAGGCGCCGAGGTTCGAGGAGCGCGCGCGAATCGCGCCTATAACCGAGCCGGACATGGAACGGCAAGACCGGATGCGTACGTTGTCGCGCGCGGCGAATCGGAGGCGTGCCGTTTTGGAACCGCAGACGTTGATGCGCGCGATCAAAGCGGACCCGACCGCGGCGATGATCGCGGCGAGTCACGGACTGACGCCGAGTTCATTGAACGTGTTGAGCGGTTCGCGGGTTGTCGAGGCGTTCGGGGAAATCTATCGGATCCGTGTCTGACGGCGAGGTCAGCATCGCAACGTCATGGGCAAATAGGACGATTAACTGCCATCACAAACTGTAGGAATCCAAAGCCTACAGGAAAGAGAGGCTGAAATGCCAAACTCCGGCAATACGATCTCCGGATCAATGAGGTCGTTACGACAACGAGCGGTAGTGCATACGGCAACACGAGACCGCCGCACAACGGAATCCAGCGATACGATTTCCGGCTCGCACAAGCGCAGCAATGACATGACAATCCGCGATTCCGTTTCGCAGGCGCGGAGCCGATCAACGCTAACGCCGGAAGTCGCGCGTAAAGCGTCCAAGAAAATTCGGCGGCTCGCGCGCGCGAACCCGTCCGCAGCCGTCGCGTCGGCAACGCGCAAGTTGAACCCGGATGCGGCGTCGCTCATCAAATAACTTGAAACGCCGGAACGAACAGATACCTGACGACAGACTCCCGATGAACACCGATAGGACGTTTCCAAACCGTTCTATTAGGGAATAACGGTCGCAATCGTGGGGAAACCAAACGATGCGTCCCTGCGAAACTGAACTCAAAGGTCAACCTCGTCTGATACAACAACACTGTTCGCCGGAAGCGTGAAGGCGAACATCAACGAAACTGAAAGGTCATCACATGGCTCCGATCAACGGCGTCTCAAACACCAATACGACGCAACCGACACAACCCAGCCGCGCCGAGACACAGCGCACCGAAGAAGCCAAGGAAATGCGCGAGAACGAAACTCAAAACACTCGCGAGCAGGATCGCGCGCGTCAAGCGGAGGAGGCTCGAGAAGCGCGTCAGGCGGAACGGGCGCGTCAAGCGGAACGGGCGCAGAGCGACGACGAGCCTGAAATCGACAACGAAGAAGACGCTCGGCAAGCGGCGGATGAAGTCCGTCAGTTTGCAAAAGAAAACCCAAGCAAAGCGCTCGACATCGCGTCCGGCAACATCTCCGAAGACGCTGGCGAAGGTCTTGCGTAACGAATTGGCGAAATCCTCGGATTTGGCATTCCTGACACAACTCGCTTCGTAAGCGAATTACGTTCGTCACCACGAATTGGTCGATTCTTGGCGGTGTCGAAAACCGAAATCACGACGGAACGATCCGATTCCTGACAACACTCGGCGCCGCGAAAGGCGCGTTAACCCACCGTTTTTATAGGACGGATGGACACATGGCGTTTTCCGCACGGATCAATCAAAGTCGCGTTCGCACTCTCGTCGAAACGATTGGGAGCGCAAACCAAAAAACGAACATAGGACGCCAAAAGGCTGGGAATGCCGTCCTTGAATTGACGAGCGCGATCAACAAATCCGCACAGGCGGTGAGGGTCAACGCGATCAAAGCGAGCGCAGCCCCCATCGTTCCAACGTCCGGACCAGCGACTGAAGTCGTCATTATCGGACCAGACCATCTTCCGCCATTGACGATTCAAAAACCGTCTCGAGTTAACCCCGCTAAGATAAAGTCGGCGATTATGGGAAACCCGAAAGCGTCCGTCTCCGCCGCCAGCAACGGTTTGACTGCGGGGCGCGCCGCGCCGTTACTGCGATAAGTCCGCCGCGTCGCCGGAACGAGAACACCGATTCCTGACAACAACGAGAGGGCAAAACGATGGCGGATTCCAACAACATGGGTGTCGTGGCGACGACGGCGTCCGACTCCACGTTTCAACCCGTTTCGCGGCAGCGGCGTCACGAGACGGACGCCGCGCCCCAAAGCGAGCGGACACCGGATGAATCAACGAGGGCGCAACGATTGGCGTCGATACGCGCCGAACCGGAC
>JAQBWJ010000382.1 GCA_027625215.1 Candidatus Poribacteria bacterium | reverse complement strand
CGCAGTTCGACGGTGCTCTTCTCAACGCCCGACGCGCCCAGCGTACGCAGGTAATACGTCGTCTTCAACCCAAGCCGCCACGCCGCCGTGTACACCTCTGACAGCCGCCGCCCTGAGTTCGTGTCGATAAAGACGTTCAGCGATTGACTCTGGTCCATCCACTTGCCGCGCCGCGCCGCGCTTTGCAGATACCACTCAGGCTTGATCTCGAACGATGTCTGATACTTCGCGCGCAGTCCCGCCGGAATCGCGTCGATCCCCTGAATCGACCCGTCGCGTTGCTTGATCTCCTCGCGCACCGAGCGGTTCCACAGCCCCAACGCCTTCAAGTCTTCCACAAGATGACGGTTCACGACGGTGAACTCGCCGCTCATGTTCGACTTGACGTAAAGGTTCTTGTAGATCGGTTCGATGGACGGGAAGACGCCCGCGATGTTCGAGATCGTCGCGGTCGGGGCGATGGCGAGGCAGTTCGAGTTCCGCACCCCGTGTTGACGGACGAGGTCGCGGACGGGCGACCAGTCCAGTTTGCCGTCGCGCGAGAGGGGGATGGCAACGCCGCGTTCCGCTTCGAGCAGATCGAGCGTGTCCTGCGGGAAGATGCCGCGATCCCATTTCGAGCCTTCGTACGACGCATACGTTCCCCGCTCCGCCGCCAATTCCGACGACGCCCGAATCGCGTGGTAGGCGACCAACTCCATGCTCTCGTCCGCGATTTCGACGGCGCGCTCGGAATCGAACGGCACGTCGAGCGCGAACAGCGCGTCCTGAAAACCCATGATGCCGAGCCCGACGGGTCGATGCCGCAGGTTGGACGCTTCCGCCTCTTTCGTCGGATAGAAGTTCAGGTCAATCACGTTGTCGAGCATCCGCATCGCCGTGGCGACCGTCTCGCCGAGCCGTTCCTCGTCGAATCCGTCGTGACGGACATGCGCCGCCAAGTTCATCGAACCGAGATTGCACACCGCCGTTTCATCGCGCGACGTGTTCAACGTGATTTCGGTGCATAGGTTGGAACTGCGAACGACCCCCGCGTGGTCCTGCGGCGACCGCACGTTGCAGGCGTCCTTGAACGTGATCCAAGGATGCCCCGTCTCGTAGAGCCGCGTCAGCGTCTTCTTCCACAAGTCGAGCGCGTTCACCTTCTTGTGGAGCCGCACCCGTTTTTCGTCCGCCGCGCGTTCGTAGTTGACGTAGGCGTCCTCGAACGCGGAGCCGTAGAGGTCGTGAAGGTCGGGTGTTTCATCGGGAGAAAAAAGTGTCCACGTTCCGTTTTCGTGAACGCGCTTCATGAACAGATCGGGAATCCAGACCGCCGTGTTCATGTCGTGCGTGCGACGCCGTTCGTCGCCTGTGTTGCGTCGCAGATCGAGAAAATCCTCGATGTCCATATGCCACATTTCGAGGTACGCGCAGGTCGCGCCGCGACGCTTGCCGCTGCGGTTGATCGCCGCCGTCGCGTCGTTCGCAATCTTCAGGAACGGGATGACCCCCTGACTCTCAACGCCCGTGCTCTTGATCTGCGCTCCCGTCGCGCGCACGTTCGTCCAGTCGTTGCCGAGCCCGCCCGACCACTTCGACAGTTGCGCGTTGTCGCCGAGGCACTTGAAGATGTGGCTCAAGTCGTCGTCCACCGTCGTGATGTAGCAGGAGCTCATCTGCGGGTGGTTCGTCCCCGAATGAAAGAGCGTCGGCGTGGACGGCACGAATCGCAGCGTCGAAATCGTGTCGTAGAACCGCACGGCGCATCCGTTCTTGTCGTCCTCGTTGAGCGACAACCCCATCGCCACGCGCATCCAAAACGCCTGAGGCGATTCCAACCGCTGTTCGGTTTCCCCGTCCGCCATCAGATAGCGGTCGTACAGCGTTTGCAGCCCGCGAAACGGCAGCAGCCAATCGCGCTCAACGTCGAGATGCGCGGCGAGATGGTCGAGATCGAACTCCAACAGTTGCGGAACCAGTCGCCCGATCTCGACGCCGCGCTTCAGGTTCCGCACAAACGCTTTCCGATAGGCGTCGTCGCGCGCCGCCGGAGAAAACTTCGAGCCGACGACCTCCTTCACCAGCGAAATCTGGAACAGCCGCGCCGTGATCGCCTCGTACGCCGGATCGTCCTCGATGTGCGCCCGCGCCGTCAGCGTCGCCAATCGACCGATCCCATCGGTGTCGATCCCTTCGTACAGCCCCGCGATGCAGCGATGAAGCAGGTCGTCAACATCCACGACCCCCTCAAACCCGCGCACCGCGTACGCCAGCGTCGCCCGCAGTTTCCGCTCGTCGAACGGTTCCGCCTCCCCGCCGCGCTTGGTGACGAGCAGTTCCCCGTCCGCGAGCCGCTCAATCAGCAGACGACGGCGTTCTTCTCGGCGTTCGCGGTGTCGCTCCCGATAGAGAATGTAGCCGCGCGCCACGTCGAACCACCCTTGCTCCATCAACACGCGCTCCACAATGTCTTGAACGCCTTCCACGTCGGGCGTCCGGTCGCCGAATCGTTCTTCGACGCCTTGCACGACGGCGTTCGTCAGTCGGGTCAGGTCGGTGGTATCGACGCGACCCCGCACGGCGCGCATCGCCTTTTCAATGGCGGCGGCGATCTTTGTTGCGTCGAACGCCGCCAACAGCCCGTCTCGTTTTCGGATTTGTCGAATGACCATGCTCAGTCCCCTTACAGCGGGGGAGTCTTTTTCATAGAGTCCCGCTGTCGAATGGGGGCACAAAATGCCCCGTGTCAATGGCACGGGGGAGACAATTCTTAACGTGGCGACGAGTTTGGTGAGCGCCGACACGGGATTTGTCCCCCGGTCTTCCCCTCGAAGACTAGGGAAACCTCAAATGTCGGCAGGTCTTCGGACTTGTCGTCGCGCCGCTTTGATTCAAGCGGGCGACCGCGTCGTCTTCCCGGACCGTTCCAGGCCCAGTGACTTATGACGCGCGTTTCCACGACATGGAAACGGACTTACCGCTGCGGGGCAGTCGCGGATTCACACCGCGTTCCCTATTCTCCCGCGTCCGTGAACGCGGGCACCGCCATTCGGATTTCTTTTCGATTCCTCGCGCTTGAGAGCGATCAGTCGGATTCAAAAGCAAGGACGCTGCGATGAACGCAACGTCCTATATCTAGTGTAATCGTAACCACTTACGCTCTATCTGTGGTTGAGTGTACGCTTCTTGTGTCTCCGTGTCAAACCCATTTTTGAACGGCTGTCGGTGGAGAATGTCGTCGTGTCGTGCCATCACCCGCGCGGTTTCGTTTTGACGCCGAATCCGCATTGCAGTAGACTCACCGTTGCGGCACCTTCTCCCCCCGAAAACGAGGCTTCTCCGATGACCGAACCCGAACAAGACGGCATCTATATGCGGCTCTTCCCTTTGAACATGGTGCTCTATCCGGGGATGCCGCTCCCGCTGCACATCTTCGAGGACCGTTACAAGACGATGATCGGCGAGTGCATCCGCGAGGAGCAACCGTTCGGCGTCGTCTTGATTCGGCACGGGTTCGAGGTCGGCGGCGCGGCGGACGTGTATTCCGTCGGGACGACGGCGCGCATCCAGAAAGTGCAGGAGTTGGACGGCGGGCGGATGAATCTGCTGACGGTGGGTGAAACGCGCTTCGAGATCATCGAGTTCGTCCAGCGCGAACCGTTCATGAGCGCGCGCGTCAAGATGCTCCCGCCTCCCGCCGCCGCCGACAAGGACGCCTTCGGGCGGCTGGCGTCGCAGGTGTCCGCCGCGTTTCTCGACTTCAACGAACTGATGTCGAACCTCGATGAGGACTGGCAGTTGCCCGGCAACCTGCCGGACGACCCCGTCGAGGTGATGTATCGAATTGCGTCGTCGCTGCCGATTCCGCACGCGGACAAGCAAGACCTGCTCGCGGCGGACAATGCGGATGAAACGCTGAAGCGCGAGTACGCTTTCTTGGGTGAGCGGCTCTACCACCTGCGCGCCGTCGCGCTGACCCGTCGCCTGCTGGACAGACTCGAAGAACAACACGGCGAGATGCCGCGCCCGTTCCGCCTGAATTGAGGCGAGAAGTGAGAAACGAGGAGTGAGAAGTGAGTGCGGAAATCCGCACTCA
>JAQBWJ010000381.1 GCA_027625215.1 Candidatus Poribacteria bacterium | reverse complement strand
GCGTTGAATTCGGAGAGACCCTCACGTCGCTTCGCTCCTCAGGGTGACAGGTGGTTGGTTGACGTCGGACAATCGCGCAACAATTATTGCGGTCTTGTACTCAGAATGACATTGGGAGTGGTTTACGCCATAATTTCGGCGATCTCAACCGCCCGATGTTCTTCGACGGAGCGGTAGCAGGCGTCAACCAACGCCATCGTCTTGAGGTTGTCGCGCCCGCCGATCTCCGGTTCCGTGCCGTCCTCCAATGCGACGAGCAGTTGCGCCATCGGACCCGCGAAGGCGTCGGGGAACCAGACCTCCTCCCAGCGCGGCTGATGCCAATAGCCGGGGTGACGGGTCGTCGTGAAGTCGAGGGTGCTGGGGTTGCGGTCGGGGTAGTTGTGCCAGCCGATGGTGCCGCGCGCAAGCCCCTCCGTCCCTTCCACCCGCCAACGGATACCGATGTCGCTCTCCGCCCCTTCACGCGCGGGACCCGTCCACACGTCGTCCCACGAAGACGCTCGCAGCCCGCTCTCGTATTCCAAGATGTACAGGCAGATGCCGTCCTGATGGTCGAACTTGGTGCGCGGGTCTTTGCGGACGCTGGCGAACACGCGGGTCGGGTCGCCGAACAGGTAGCGGAACGCGTCGAGGTGGTGGATGCTCATGATACGCAGCGTCACCCAACCCTGACGCTCCTGCCAAGGCATCCAGTGGGGGATGGCGCGCATGTCGATGGTGCCGAGCACGGGTTCGCCCAAATACCCGCGATCCAGCAGCGACTTGCACGCGCGGATCGACTGGTCGTACCGCATGTTCTGGTTCACGCCGAGTTTGACTCCTGCGTCTTCGCACATCGTGACGATCTCGAGCGCTTCTCCGTAGTTCCCCGCAATCGGCTTCTGCGCCAAGATGCCCTTGATGTGGCGGCGTTTGACCGCCTCCCGCATCACGCCGATCTGCAAGTCGGGCGGCACGGCGATGTCCACGACCTCGATGGAGTCGTCGTCCAGCAGTTCGACGTAGGTGTCGTAGACGGTCGGAATTTCGCGTTGTTCCGCGACCTTTCGCGCGTTGGCGGGCGTGCGCGACGCAATCGCCACCGGGTTGAACCCCGACTGTCGGTACGCGACGAGATGGCAGTCCGCCATGATGAAGCCGCTGCCGATACAACCGATGCGCGCGCCCTTATCGCGCGGCATCGTCGGCAGATAGTCCAGTTTGAAGTCGATCACCGTGTTTCGTCCTCCCACTTCCTCTCCGTCTGCGAGCCCGACGGCTATCATCGGACAGATTGGGGGCGGACGTAAACAGGTTCGTTGGCGTTTTGAGGGGGTGGGAGAGTGGTAGGTGGGGATGATCGATTCACTCCGTTTTGCGGATCAATCGTGTGGAACACGGTGAAACATCGTGAAACATGATGAAACACGGTGGAACAAAATGAAACATGATTTTCAGCCGATTTTCGCCCTAAACGCGCATGAACACAGGTGTTGTTCGATGAAACAAGCGAGGAGGTGTTTCACGGTGGTTCAGGTTGTACGGGAGGAGGCGGATTTCGATGTCTACCCAAACTACCGCACGGTGGCGCGGTGGATGTAACGCGTGGTTCGCTGCGATTGCCCCGATGCGGAGGTGTGGATATAGCGCTCAACCTGTTCATACCCCAGGTCGATCAACCGCCCCGTCAGGTCTTCCCCCGCGAGAAACACCGCGACGGGAGCCAACCGCGCCGCGTTCGCCAACAGCGCGTCCAACTCGTCCGATTCGGTGGGTCGCAGGTTGATGCCGTAGGGGAGATCGGTCACGAGGGCGTCCGCCGTTTGCGAGTACTCGCGGGCGTCGGCGGTATCGACTCGCCCGCCGTAACCGAAATAGTCCAGATTCGCGCGGGTGATTCTCGCCGCGAGATCGTCTCGGTCGGCAGCGAAGACTTCCAACCCCATTGACGCCGCCTCAACGGGGATCGTCCCGGAGCCGCAGCACGGGTCAGCCACCGACTTCACTCCGCGTCCCGCGAGATTGATCGCCGCCCGCGCCAGTCTCGGCGGCAGCGCGCTCGATGTGCGGTACGGCTTCGACAGGTGCTTTTGATAGCCGCGATCCGACTCCGCGACAACCTCGCCGAACGTGAAGCCTTCGTCGTCCGCCAACAAGAGAAATCGGTGTTTCGGGTGATCGAGATTCGGGTAGTACTCGGTGATCGCGTTTGCCACGCCGACAATCGCCGTCATCCGGTCGATTTCGACGCGGTTGCCGTGTTTCATCCACTCGATGCGGAACGCAGTTGCGTCGAAAGTCGCGGCGCGGATGGCGTCGGTCAACGCCTCGAACGTCTCGCCCTGAGCGATCACCTCCACGCCGTCGCGGATGTAGGACGACCGCGCGACATATTCCAGCGTCTCGCAGACGGCGACACCGTTCTCATCCGGTAATCCGCCCGTCAGCGCGAGGCATTCCGCCGCGATCAGGTCGTTGTCGGGCTGGCGGATGCAGATTGCTAATCGTGTCGTCATCGAGAGGCGTTTTCCAATGTGACGGCAGGCGTGCGAAAAGACAGAGGGCGACCAGCCGGTCGCCCCTACGCGCCGCATAGGATATCACACTGTCGCGGAAAACGGGACGGTCACTCGATCTTGTCGCTGAGTTGAGCGACGAGGTCGCGCCGCACTTTGTCAAGTTCGTCGGCGCGTTCTTCCACGAGACGGTTCAGGTAGGCGTTGATTCGGCGAGTCTGTTCGTTGGATTGTTCGAGCGACTCCTTCAGGTTCGTCACGTCGATACAGACGCCGACGACGCGCCAGCGGTTTTCGCCGTCCACCTCCATTTGCACGTCCTCGTACATCCAGCGGATTTCGCCGGAGAGGTTGCGACATCGGTATTCGGCGTTATACCCGCGCTGTCCGTTCAGGGCGGTGGCGGACGCCATTTCCGCCAATGCGTGGCGGTCATTCTGAAACATCGCCGCTCGGAAGGCGTCGAGATAGCGACCACCGGGAGGGACCGTCAGCGGCAGCACGTACTGCGCCGAGTGTTCATCCATCACGCCGACGCTCCAAACAAGGTCGTCTTCAATCTTTTCAACGATGCCGTCCCACAAAAGACACCGCGCGACCGTCACGACATGGCGCAGCCGTTCTTCCATCGACCGCTGCCGTTTGCGACTCTCCCGCTCGGCGAGCGCGTTCGTGACCGCGATGCCCAAGCGCGCCATTCTGTCTTTCAGCAGGTAGTTTGTCGCGCCTTGTTTCATGCAGTGCACCGCCGTCTCGTCGCCGAGATACCCCGTCACGATGATGAACGGGATGTCGAACCCGTGCACCTGCATCAGACGGAGCGCCCGAAGCGCGTCGAACTGCGGGAGGTTGTAGTCGGCTAGAATCACATCGAGCGATGGGACGAGGTGGTCGATGAACGACTGACGGTCTTTGGCGACGCGCACCGTCGGTTGAAATCCGTCGCGCCGGAGTTGATACAGCATCAACTCAATGTCGTTGTCGTTGTCTTCGAGAATCAGCACGTGCAGTTGGGTTTCCAACGGCTGCCCTCCATCACTTACCATGACGGTATCGAGTCGGTCGCGCGATCACGCTTCCGACGCGCCGAATGTTCGGTTCAGATGCAACCAGAAGCCGCATAACTGCCGCATCGCCGTGACTAAGTCGTCAAAGTTCACGGGCTTGACGACATAACCGTTCGCGCCCGCCTCGTAGCATCGTCTGATGTCCGACGGCAGATCGGAGGACGACAGCATCACGACGGGCACATGCCGCATCGATTCGCGCGCCCGTATGCGCTTGAGCAGATCGACGCCGTCCAGCTTCGGGAGTTTCAAGTCCAGCAGAATCACTCTAGGCGGTTCCACATCCGACACCAACGTTTGCCACGCTTGGGCGCCGTCGCGCGCGACGCTTGGGCGCCGTCGCGCGCGACGCAAACTCGTCCCTCCGCGCCTTCCTGCCGCAGGGCGAACATGATGAGTTCCACATCGGTCGCGCTATCCTCCACCAACAAGATGTCGGGCGTCATATGTTTTCTCCAGTGTCCGAACCTCTGATGCCGAAAGGCGTTGAGCACGTGTTACCGCAGGTGACGGAAG
>JAQBWJ010000380.1 GCA_027625215.1 Candidatus Poribacteria bacterium | reverse complement strand
AAAGGCTACGCCCGATATGTCGTCGATATCCCTGAGGCGGATACCTACGTCATTTTCGGGTACGTCGTCGCGTGGGACGGCAACAGCGACTCGTTCTGGGTTGTAGTCAACCCCGCAGACGGAAATGAAAACGCGCAAGCGACGGGCAACACGCAATTTCGATGGGGCGTCGCACAGGGCGCGGTGTGGCATTGGGACCAGATCAACCATTGGCTCGACGGCGGCACATTCGAGCGCGAATGGGACTTGGACAAGGGCGAAGCGGAGATCATCATCTACACCCGCGAAGACGCCACGATGCTCGACGCTCTCTACATGACGAACGAACTACCAGTCGTTCAAGGCAAACTCCCGACCGATCAGGATGTCGAAAAGCAGATGGGAAATCTACCCGTCGCGCCGAAAGGCAAACTCGCAACGACGTGGGCGAATTTGAAGCGATAACCTCGGATTCATTCGTCGGGTCCGGGTTTTCATAATTGGGGACCCGGACCCATCTCTCTTTTGATTCCTCCGAACGAATCCACGTCCGACCGACAAAGTGCGTGTATAATCATGCTGGGAGGCGTTCCTTCGACACTGAGCCAGTATGAAAGCGACGATGCAACGCGACTACTCGCACGTGACTCAACGGCTTGCGTCCATCCATGATCTCCGCATCAGGATTGAGGAACTCGAACAGGCGGACGGCTATCCGCTCTTCGGCGTGTCCATCGGCGATCCCTCGCTCCCGGCGATCTACATATCGGCGGGGATACACGGTAACGAGCCGTCCGGTGTCGAAATGGCGTTGCGGTGGATCGAAGACGGACACGCCGCTTGGAGCGACCGCATTCGATTCGAGATACTCCCGTGCAACAACCCGCGCGGTTGGGTGAACGACGTCCGCGAGAACGGACACGGCATCGACCTGAACTGGGCGTTCGACCGCGACGACCTCCCTGAAATCCGCGCCATTCGCCGTTTCATCAAGGGAAAACGGTTCGCCGCCGTGATTGACCTGCACGAAGATTGGGAGAGTCCCGGTTTCTATCTGTATGAGTTGAATCGGCGGCAGCGGTACTTGTCGGACGCGATCATGGAACGAGTCGCCGCTGTCTGTCCGATCAACCGGAACGACGTGATCGAAGGCGAGAACGCGGTGAATGGCGCGCTTCACCCCGACCTCAACTCGCCGCGCCGACAACTGCGCGGAAGCGGCGTCCCCGTCGCGCTGTTCGACGAACACACCGACCACCTGATGACAACGGAAGCCCCGACGGACGCGCCGCTTGAAACGCGCGTCGCCGCGCATTTAGCCGTTATCGAAACGGTCGTTCACCACTACGCCGACGGAAAGTAACCTACCCCGGATGGCGACACCCAACGAATTCATCATTACCGTCATGGCGAAGGACCAGCCCGGCATCATCGCCTGCATCAGCAAGACGGTCGCGTCGCGCGGCGGCTCGATCAACGAGTTGAGCCAAACGGTGATGCGAGGCTATTTCACGATCATCCTGTCGGCGGCGTTTGAGGGCGATGAAACAGCGGACGGACTGCTCCAAGCGTTGAACGAGGAGGGCGACGATCACGGGTTTTCCGTCTCTGTGCGGGCGTTCGACAACGCGCCGCAGTACGCCGACATGGACGCCGACCGCAGTCAGTTCATCCTGACAGTGCAGGGCGCGGACAGACCCGGCATCATCGCGGAAGTCACGTCCTACTTGGCGTCGCAAGGCATCAACATCGAGGACTTTTTCGCGCGGAACGACGCGGGGACGTTCACGCTCGTTCTCCAGATCGTCGTGGAGGACGCTTGGGACGCCGACCAACTGCGCCTCGATTTGCAGTCGCTCGGCGAGGAAACCCGTCTGCGCGTCAGCCTGATCCACGAAGACATTTTCGCCGCGACAAACGAACTCGGCGCGGTCAAACGGCTCCTTCAACCGTCTCCACTCGACATTTGACCCATCGCTAGGCTTCCACATCATGCTTCGCACCGAAGACATTCTCTCGACGCTTCGCATGTTTCAGGACGAGAACCTCGATGTCCGCACCGTCACGATGGGCATCAACCTGATGGACTGCGCGGGTCCGAACATCGACCTCGTGTGCCGCAAGGTGCAGCAGAAAGTGCGGAACCTTGCGGGCGAGTTGGTCGATCAAGGGCGGCGCACGTCAGGCAAGTATGGCATCCCCATCGTGAACTACCGCATCGCGGTGACGCCCGTCGCCATCTTTGGGGCGGGACATGCCTCTCCCGGCATGGTGCAGATCGCCCACGCGCTCGACGCGGTGGCGGAGGAGATCGGGATCGACTTCGTAGGCGGCTTCTCCGCATTTGTGCAGAAGGCGTGCACCGACGCCGATCTCCAACTGATCGAAGCGTTGCCGGAGGCGTTGAGCGAGACGAACCACCTCTGCGGGTCGATGAACGTCGCGTCGTCCAAGTCCGGCATCAACATGGACGCGATTCTCCTGTTGAGCCGTTCCCTGAAAGCGTTGGCGGAACGCACCGCAAACCGCGACGGGTTCGGCTGCGCGAAGTTCGTCGTTTTTGCCAACATGCCCGACGACAACCCCTTTATGGCGGGCGCGACGCTCGGTGTCGGCGAAGCGGAGTGCGTCATCAACGTCGGCGTATCGGGGCCCGGAGTCGTGAAACGAGCCGTCGAACGGTTGCGATCCGTACCCGGCAAACTGAATCTCGGCGACATCGCCGAAGAGATCAAAGTCACGTCCTACCGCGTCACTCGGATCGGCGAACTGATCGGCAACGAGCTCGCGCAGGAGTTGGACGTGCCGTTCGGGATCGTTGATCTGTCGCTCGCCCCGACGCCGCGCGTCGGCGACTCCGTCGGCGAGATATTTCAGATGATGGGGATTCGTGAGGTCGGCGTCGCGGGATCGACGGCGGCGTTGGCGTTGCTGACGGACGCGATCAAAAAGGGCGGGGCCTTTGCGTCGTCGTCGGTCGGCGGGCTGTCGGGGGCGTTCATCCCGGTCGCGGAAGACTCGGTGCTTGCCCGCGCCGTCGAACACGGGTTCCTCACCATTGAAAAGTTGGAAGCGATGACGAGCGTCTGCTCGGTCGGGTTGGACATGGTGCCGATTCCCGGCGATACCTCCGCCGAAACGCTCGCGGCGATCATCGCGGACGAAGCCGCTATCGGCGTGATGAACCACAAAACGACCGCGTGCCGCCTGATTCCGGTTCCAGGCAAAAAAGCGGGTGAACTAGCCGTGTTCGGCGGGCTGTTCGGGGAGAGTCCGATTATGGCGGTGAGGGCGGGTGGCGAGGAGTTCGTGCGGTTGGGCGGAAGAATCCCCGCGCCGATTCACTCACTCCGAAACTGACGCGGACGTTTCGTTCAGCAGCGTGTCGATGCGACGTTTGATGTCGGGTATCTCTTCAGAACGATACCCCATGTGCCGATAGCGGACGACCCCGTTCCGGTCGATGTGAACGATGGTTGGCAACGACACGATGCGGTACTCCTTGAACATCTCCGACATCTCGTACAGCGCGTGGAACGGCACGTACACCGACGCGAACACCTTCTCCTCGCCGGGATTCGGTTGCATGTTCAACGCGACGAACGCGACTCGCTCGTCGTACTCGTCGTCCATTTCCGCGAGCGCGCGCAACGCCTCCTGACTGTACGGGCTGCGACTCATCCAAAACGCCAACACGACCACATCCGCGTTCAACTCGCTGAGTTGAAACAGTTCCCCCGAATCGACGCTCCCTCTAAAGTCAGGCGCGGGTTCGCCGACGATCCCCATGCCGGGATCAATCTGTTCGAGCACGCGCTTCGCGTTCTCGTCGTTTCCGTTGATCTCGTGGATATTCGCCACATGTCCCAGAACGTAACGCGGCACGTCCGACGTGATCGGCGTATTCGCCGGAAGTTGGCGGATCACGGCATCGTAGGCGACGAGCGCCTCGTCGTACTCGCCGATCAGGTAAGCGAGTTCGCCGTACGTGTAAGCGTCGCGCGTGCCGGGTCGGGTGGTCGCGGCGGCGTACCGTTCCCACAACGCGCGGATCGCGGAAACGTCTTCCCGATCACGATACAGATATCCAAGTTGCAGCGCGATGTCC
>JAQBWJ010000379.1 GCA_027625215.1 Candidatus Poribacteria bacterium | reverse complement strand
CGCAGGAGACGGGCTCGAGATGTCGAGCCCGGCGCTGCGTCATGGATTTGGGACAAATGTCGTTTGTCCCTATATGCCGTGCGTGTTAAACTCCTCACATGCCGTTGCCGTCGCTCTGAGGAGTTCCCAATACGATGCCGTTTCGCAAGCCGCTTTCTCAAGGCACCAGCCGGATGCCGATTTCCGGTATTCGACACATCATGGGGCTCGCCTCCGAGATTCCCGACGCGATCCACCTTGAAGTCGGGCAGCCTGACTTCCGCACGCCGCAGCACATCATCGACGCCGCGCATCAAGCCGCGCTCGACGGCTATACCGCCTACACCCCCAACGCGGGACTGACCTCACTCCGCGAGATGTGCGCCCGCAAAGTGCAGGAACGCAACGTCATCGCCGCCGATGTGGACAACATTCTCATCACGGTGGGATCGGAGGGCGCGGTGGCGAGCACGTTCGTTGCGCTGGTTGATCCCGGCGACGAGGTGCTCGTGCCGGAACCCGGTTGGACGAACTACACGATGCTTACCCACGCGCGCGGCGCGGTCCCCGTTTCTTACCACCTCCGCGAGGACGAGGACTTTCTCCCGCAGCCGGACGAGATCGAATCGCATATCACGCCGCAGACGAAACTGCTCATCATCAACACGCCTGCGAACCCGACCGGCTCTGTCTACCCCGAATCGACCGTAAGGGCGATAGTCGAACTGGCGAACCGTTACGGACTGTACATCTTGTCGGACGAGGCGTACGAGAGCCTGATATTCGAGGGCAAACACGTCAGCCCCGCGCGGTTCGACACGGAGGGGCGCGTCGTAACGGCGTTCAGTTTCTCGAAATCGTACGCGATGACCGGGTGGCGCGTCGGGTTTGCCGTCGCGCCGATTGAGATTGCGCGTCTGATGATCCAACTGCAAGAGCCGTACTATTCATGCGCGCCGTCCGTGTCGCAGAAGGCGGCAGAGGCGGCGTTGTCGGGGTCGCAAGCGTGCGTCGAGGAAATGGCAGCCGCATACAAACGCCGCCAACGCGCCGTGCTCGACACGCTCAAACCGGACGGGTTCGTCGCCTATCAACCCAACGGCGCGTTCTACGTCCTGATGAACATCGCGTCAACGGGGATGAAGTCGTACGATTTTGCGACACAATGCCTTCTTGAAACCCACGTCGCCGTGGCGCCCGGCGCCACTTTCGGAGACGCTGCCGACCCGTACATCCGCATCTCCGTCGCCACAAACGACGACGCGGTGATCGAAGGCGCGAAGCGGTTACGCGACTACGCGATGTCAAAATCCGAAGGGTGACAATGGCGCGCCCGTTGACCCTCCTCATCAGCGCAGGCGAACCAAGCGGCGACCTGCACGCGGGGGCGCTTTCGTCGGCGATTCGTCGACGGTTGCCGGACGCGCGTCTCGGCGGGATGGGCGGTCCCAAGATGAAGGCGGCGGGCGTCGAACTGCTGATCGACATTGAATCATCGTCGGTGATGGGGCTTGTCGAAGTGCTGCGACAAGTGCCGGAGTTTTTGAAGAAACGCGACCGTCTGCGCGACTGGATTTTTGAGCACCGCCCGGACGCGGTAATCCTCGTCGATTTCCCCGATTTCAACCTACGCCTCGCCAAGAAAATCCGCGCGCTCGGCATCCCGCTGATCTATCTGATTCCACCGAAAGCGTGGGCGTGGCGTCGCAACCGTGCCTCCAAAGTCGCCGACTGGTGCGCCACTGTCATTTCCATCCTGCCGTTCGAGGCGGCTTTTTATCAAAAGTACGGCGCAACGGTCGATTACGTTGGGCATCCGCTGGTCGATATCATCCATGAGGCGCAGCCACCGTCGAAAGAAGAGGCGCGGACGCGCTATGGGGTTCCGCTCGGCGCGCCTGTCGTTGGACTGTTGCCGGGAAGCCGTCGGCGCGAGGTCGCGTCGTTGTTGATGCCGATGCTCGGCGCGGCGGAGCGGTTGCGCGAGACGTTGCCGGAGTTGCGCGTTGTCGTCCCGCTCGCGTCGTCCGTTACGGATGAGATGTTGGCTGAGGCGAAGGCGTCGCCGATGTACGCTGACGCAATTCTCGTGCGGGACGACACGTACGGCGCGATTCGGTCGTGCGACGCGGTGATCGCGGCATCCGGTACGGTGACGCTGGAGGCGGCGATTCTCGGCGTCCCAATGGTAATCGTTTACAAGTTGGCGGCGTTGACGTACGCGCTCGCCCGACCGTTCATCCGCGTAAGGCACAGCGGACTGCCGAACCTACTCGCGGCGAACGATATTGCGCCCGAACTGTATCAGGAAGACGTGTCGCCGGAACGGATCGCCCAAGAAGTACTGCCGCTGCTGACCGATCCCGACGTGTGGAAGACGCAGCGGGACGCCCTCGCGTTCGTCACGGAGATGCTCGGCGAAGGCGGCGCGGTCGAAAAAGCGGCGGACGCCGTGCTGAGGGTTGCTCAGAGGAACGCGCCATGAGGCGACCTTCACCAACTCCATTGTGGTTGCATCCGCTGACGCCCTTGGTGGAACGGATCGCGCTGTATCGCAGGGAGCATCCGCCGCGCAATCGGGTGGCGCTGCCCGTCCCGGTGATCTCGGTCGGGAACCTGTCCTTCGGCGGGACGGGAAAGACGCCAACGGTCGGCGCGTTGGTTGAGATGTTGACCGACGAGGGGAAACGAGTCGGGGTCGTGATGGGCGGTTATCGCGCGAAACCGCCGAATCAGGGCGACGCGCGCGGGAAACGGTTGCGGTGGGCGATGGTGTCGGACGGCGAGGAAATCTACGGCGATGTGCCGTCCTCCGGCGACGAGGCGATGATGTTCGCGCGCCGTTACCCGTCGATTCCGGTTCTGGCAGGGCGACGGAAGGCGTATGTCGCTGAGATGATGGCGCAGGAGTTCGAGTTGGACGCGATCCTCGTGGACGACGCCTTTCAGCACCATCGGTTGGCGCGGAACATGGACATCGTGCTGCTCGACGCGCGGCATCCCTTGGAACGCGAGCGGGTAATGCCATCCGGGTGGTTGCGGGAATCGACGGAAGCGTTGGCGAGCGCCGATCTGATCGTCTTGACCCACGCGAACGAGGCGGTTGAGATGGAGGCGACGAAGCGCAGCCTCGAACGGGTCGCCCCGAATATCCCGACGGTTGATGCGAATCACGTTCCCCATGAACTGCGCGACGGTCGGACGGACAAGTCGATACCGCTCGAACAACTCAGTGGGGAATCGGTTGTCGCCGCGTGTGGGATCGGTTCGCCGCACGGATTCGCGACGATGCTGGAGTCGCTTGGGGCGTCGGATGTTGAATTGATCGCGTTCTCCGACCACCACTTCTATTCGGAGACGGACATCGACTCGATAGCGCGGACGGCGGACGGGCGACGCGTCGTCACGACGGCGAAGGACGCGGTCAAGTGGGGTGATGATGCGCCGTTCGAGTATTGGGTGTTGGATGTGCGGCTGGAATGGGCGTCGCCGAAGATCGTGCGGGAGCGCATACTGGCACTGTTTGAAAGCGGGAAACCCAGTTGCTCATTGAGGATGGACGAGAAAGGGGGTTGAACGCATCCATGTTTCATGTCGTATGGCGTGTGACGCGGTGTTTGACTACCCTCGCACCTCACACCGATCCCGTCAATGGAAAGCGGAACCGGAGTCCTTGTTTGACATGGTGGGACGAGGCAGTTATCGTCTGTGTGACAAGCGTCGTCTTGTTCAATCTGTGGTTTATCGGCGACGCAACGGCGCGAGTCGAAGTGCGACTCCTGGAGCCCCGCGAAACGTTCCGCATCGACGATACGACCACGTTCGTGACGAACGATTCGGCGCTGACGCTGTTTGGAGAAGTCGTCTCGGACGGCGGGGCGATGTCATTGTTTTTTGAGACGCCGCGCGGCGTGCCGGACTTGGAACACGTCGAAATGCCCGTGCGCCAAATGACGTTCGATCTTGGCGCAACACGGTCGGTCAGCGAGATCGTGCTGACCCCTGTAATCGAGGACGACGGCGACGGACTCCGCTCGTACGCGCCGCGACTGGTGACGGCGTTCGTCTCGAACGACGGGCGCGACTTTGGGGCGCCGATCTCGCTGTTTGCGCCAACG
>JAQBWJ010000378.1 GCA_027625215.1 Candidatus Poribacteria bacterium | reverse complement strand
CCACCCGTAGTCCGTTTCTTTCTCTAGCGTTATGACGATTGATTTAGCGTCGGGAAAGACGGACAAATTGAATTTGGCGCGAGTGGTTCCCCACGTCCCAACAGAGCGCCATTTCGTTGAAACGGAGCCGACTACTTCGCGGACTGTATCGATTTCATATCCTTTGCGTTCCAATACGAGCAAAGCAGCAGACACAAAGGCGACACGATCAATTTCGTCGACAAATGGCTCGACTGTTGTAGTCGGCGGAACATGCGCAGGCGTACATCCCAACGTGAGAGACAAAGCGAAGACGACCGTGAGCAACGCGGCGCAGCGAACTACCTTCATAACCAGTTCCTTTGCACGACACGAAAGAGGGGGTTGTATAGGGAGACACGCCCGGAGTTCACCCCTTCAAACGGTGATGCGTTCCCCGTCGCCGGATTCGGCTTCCCGCTTCGGCTTCCCGCTTCGGCTTCCCGCTTCGGCGTAATGCTCTACTTGTCAGACGAGCGTAAGAGCGATATTCAAATCGGACAAACTTGATGGATTCAGGTCGTCGAACGTCTGTTGCGGAATCTTACGATACCGCCGACCACGCCTCGACCGAAATCCTGCGCGTCAAACTGGACACCTCCGAGCGCACCCGCGCCGAACTCGGAAGCGTGCGCGAATCCCTTGACCATGCACACGGCGAAATCGACAACCTGCGAAGCATCTCAGCGAACCTAGCCGAGTCCGTGCTATCCATCACGGACGAGGTGAAGGCGTTGCCTGCGACGAACCCGATACCAGCGGAAATTGCGTCGCCGAAGCCCAACATCTTCGTCCGCCTGTTCCGCTGGCGTTCATTCTGACGGATTGGAGTCGAGCGGCAACGCCCCCAACGCAAGGACATGGGAACGCATCACAGCATGAAGCATCACTCCTTATCAGGTGTCGGATCGGTGTTGATGTAGATCGTCTTGGTTGTAACGTCTTCGACGGTGATGTCGCCCGTGAAATTGTTGACGACGAGCATCGACTTCTCAACGACGATGCCCCCCTTGCCGTCCGGCGAAATATCCGTCACGAAGGGGCCATATTTCCCAACGCAACCGGACACGAAGATGGTCACCGACAGCAAAAAGGCAAGGCATATCAAACGACGCATTGGACACTCCTTATTGGTCGATCTTCTCTTGAACCCCACAGTCCCAGACGACGATAAGATATACCTCTTGGCGCGTGCGTGTCATCCTAACGTTTCCGTCTTCGCCGCACGCAAACAGCGCGAAGGGTAGGAACATCAGTAACAATCAACGTCGCATCGTCTCCCCCTCAAACGGTAATGCGTTCGCCTTCCGGTTCGTCCGCCCTGATACGGTCGTACGGCGATACCGTCCCGCCCGTCGCCGCCAAACCATCAGAAGCAGGGGATCAGATCCCGATCACAACTGTCTGTGAGGGCATCCTGACGATTCTTTAGTGTTGCGATGTGCACCACGGCGTGTTATTCTCTGCCTCGCTGTAAGCCATTTTCGGTTTACATGGCAGTGATGGAAACCGCTCACAGGGACATGTCGGATGAAACGATCTCCGAGATTGACGACCGCGTTGCTCAGTGCGTGCATCGTCGCTGTATTCGCGACGATGTTGTCCGCGAACGCACAGAATGCGCGCGGATTCCTGAGCGTTGTGGGCACGAGCGAGCGAACGCAGGAGAGCGTTCAGGTATCTTTGTACCGGAAGATGGTCGCCGTCGTGATCGGGATCGACCGCTACGCGGACCCCACGATGAACCTGGAATACGCCGTCCGCGACGCGATGGGCGTCCGCGATACGCTCGATGAACTCTACACTTTCGACTCGATCGACACGCTGTTCAACGAACAGGCAACGCGCGCGAACATTCTTTCGTTGCTAATGACGACGCTCCCTCAACGTGTCTCGGAGGATGATGCGGTTCTCATTTTTTTCTCTGGGCATGGTAACACGGTGGATACCGCGACCGGTCCGCTCGGCTACCTCGTCCCGCATGACGGCGCGTCCAACAACCCGGTCAACAACATCTCGATGTCGCAACTGCGCGACGACGTCTCGCGGACAATCCCGGCGCGCCATCTCTACTTCATCGTTGACGCCTGCTACGGCGGACTGCTGACGAGGAGCGCGGGAACGAGCGCGCCGCAGCGCAACATCGACTACCTGCAATCCATCGCGGAAAAGCCCGCAAGGCAGGTTCTCACCGCCGGAGACACCGACCAACAGGTGTTGGACGGCGGTCCGCTCGGACACTCCGTATTCACCGGACGGTTGATCGAAGCCTTGCGCAACGCGACGGACTACATCACCGCCAGCGAACTCGCGCGAGACGTCAAGGAAAAGGTGTTCACCGACGCGGAAGCCCGCGGACATAAACAAACCCCGCTCGACGGCTACCTATCGGGAACGGGCGATTTTGTCTTCATTCCAAAGCGGCGCAATCTGCTGGCGGTTCAGCGTGAAATCGCCGAACTGGAAGCGCAACTCGAAGCCTCCCGCCGTGATGAAGAAAATGCTGCCCGACAGAACAACGAACGCCGCCAAGCGGAGGAACTCCAGCGTCAAGCGGAAACGGCGGAAAAACTCCGTCAGGCGCGGGAAGCGGAGCGGCTCGAACGGGAACGCCAAGCCCGCGCCGCCGAAGCCGCCGAAGCGAAACGCCTCGCGGACCAACGGAGCCGTCAAACGGAACAGAAACGCCTAGACGAGGAGCGCCGCCTCGCCGAACTGCGCCGCCTCGCCGAGGAGGAACGGCTGAAGCGCGAATCGGAACGCGCCGGAATGACCCTCCATGAGGCGGTTATACGGCACAAGGAACTTCGCGAGCGGATCGCCGAGGTCGAAGCCCAGGTGCGCGCGGAGGTCGAGCAGGACAAGAAACTCATCCGTCCGCCCGACATTCGGACCGTCGATCCGAAAGACGAGTTCGAGACGACCGCCGAATACGACGCCCGACGAAAACGCCTCGAAGAAGGGAACGCCCAAGAACGCGACCGCCATCGTCTGGAGAGCGCCGCCGCGGACGCAAACCTCCCCGACCGCATCGCGCAGGCGACGGACGGGTTCCGGAAAGCGCTCGACGCGCTTGTTCTGCGGGAATACCCGCTTTCCGCCGACAAGATCGCCGTGAAACTCGGCGATTACGACGCCGACCGCGGGCTTTTCGCCTACGAAATCACGCTGGACGGGATCCCCGGATTGACCTCCTCCGGAATCCTCCCCGTTCCCCGCGACTCCGCGCGCGCCCTCCGCGACGCGGAACAAGGCGCGGCATTGATCGTAGCCGTCACAGGGAAGGTCGGCAAGGACGGAGCCGTCTCCGTCGGGGTTCCCTCCTTCGGCGCGCCGAATCTACCGGACCGGTTTCCCGGTAAGCCGGGCGTTCTCCTCTCCCCTGAAGCGCAACGTCTGATTGCGGAGTTGACCGCAGCGGGTACGACGGATCGGCGCCGTTTGGACATCGGGGTTCGGCTGGCGGCAATCGGTGATACTCGCCGCGGGGTTGGCGTTGAGAAGGGGGTTCCCGATATCGACTGGGTGTCCGTCTCACCGGGCGGCAGGATCACAATCAATGGAACGTCGTTCGAGGTGCAGCCGTTTTCTCTCGCGCGTTATGAGATCACGAACGCGCAGTTCGAGGCGTTCGTAAACGCGAGCGACGGGGCGTCGAAGGCGGCGTGGTGGCGCGGGATGCCGCCCAACGTGTTCAAGACGATCGCTGCGTCCGATAACCCGCAGCCGAACGCTCCTAAGACGAACGTGACGTGGTATCAGGCGGTGGCGTTCACTCGGTGGCTGAACGCGCAGATGAAGGAGGCGAACAGGACGTTGGAAGTTCGCCTTCCGACGGAATGGGAATGGCAGTGGGCGGCACAAGGCGGCTCCGAGACGCGTGAGTATCCGTGGGGCGACTGGAGGGACGGGTACGCGAACACGGACGCAGGGGGTCTGGGAAAGACGACGGCGGTTGGGATGTATCCTTCTGGGTCGTCGAAGAGCGGGGCGTTGGACATGGGGGGCAACGTGTGGGAATGGTGTCTGAACGAATATGACGCGCCCTACATTATTGACGGTTTATCAACAAATAAATCAAAG
>JAQBWJ010000377.1 GCA_027625215.1 Candidatus Poribacteria bacterium | reverse complement strand
GGTACTGCGCGTAGATCGCGTCCATATCGCGCGGGTCGATCAACTTGTGTCCGTCTTGTCGGCGCAGTTCCTCCGGCGTATACGACAACAACGCCAACAGCGCGTCGTTCCCTTCAATCGGGTCGCCGTCGGCGTCGCTGATGAGGATTCCGATTGGCGCGTTCTCGAACATCGCGCGGAACTGCGTCTCGCTTTCGCGCAACGCCGCCTGCGCTTCCGACCGCTGTTGGTGCGATTTCGCTTCCCCGATAGCTAGCGACAGGTAGTCCGCCACATCCCGCACGGTTTGAATTTCGTGCGGTTCCCACTCGTGGGTGGATGAGTTATCAAAACAGAGAACGCCGATCAGCCCGTCGTGATGATGGACAGGCGCGTCGAGCACGGAGAACGACCCGATGGATTTCATCGCGTCGGCAAACGGAGCGATCAGCGGGTCTGTCTGTGTGTTGTTGATGATGGCGAGTTCATGGTCGCGCAACCGCTGTAGGTAGTCGGGCGCGCCGCTCAGGTCAAATACCAACCCCTGAATGGACGACATGTGTTCGGGACGTTCCGAACGCATGAGCGTAAGAGCGCCGGATTGGTCCGCAGCGCCATACGTGACGCGGTACTGAGGGAACACCGCTGCCGATTCAAGCACGACGTGGTCGACGATCTTGTCGATGCCCATGCCAAAATGAATGCCCGACGAAATCCGGTTCAACAGTTCGGCGCGTTGTTGACTTCGACGAACTTCCTCTTCGGCGCGTTTTCGTTCCGTGATATCCGTCGCAACGCCGACGAGCCGCCATCGCCCCGGCTGAGATTCCGGTTCGATGAACACGTCCTCGTAAAACCATCGTATCTCGCCGAACTTGTCGGCAACGGCGTGCTCCTGACTGTAATGGGTATCGCCGCGGCGCACCGCCGTGTCCGCCTGTTCCGCGTTTCGTCGTCTGAGTACCGGCGTTTTGTTGCGGTGCACGGCGTCCAAGTATGCCTCGCCGGGCAGCAAATCCAACGGCAGCAACTGTTGCGCGGCTTCCTCGTTGACAGGATAGAGGTCCCAATAGAGTCCGTTATCGTCGCCGCGTTCGACGGAGCCGTACCAAAACAGGCATCGCACCGTCGAAAGCACGCGGTCGAGACGTTCGTCGCTCTGTTTTCGGTCGGTGATATCCGTGCAAACGCCTACCAGAATCGCGCGGTCACCTCCGTCAGCATAGTCGATG
Organism: Candidatus Poribacteria bacterium; assembly: GCA_027625215.1. Taxonomy (GTDB): domain Bacteria; phylum Poribacteria; class WGA-4E; genus JAQBWJ01. The sequence goes on along the minus strand of JAQBWJ010000377.1, from coordinate 2,901 downwards.
TAGACCTCTTCGTTCATCCACAGGGTTTGTCCACTGCGGTCGAGGCATCGGAACTCCTGCGAATAGGAGGTCTCTTTGGATTGAAGCGCTTGGATGGCGCGTTGATCGGTGCGGATGCGGTCTTCGGCGTGGCGCGAACGATACCATGCGTGTTGGTATTCTTCGCCGTCTCTCAACTCGAGAGGTAGGAACCGCTGCGCGACCTGTTCGTTCAACGGCGACAGGTCCCAATCGTACCACCGCCCGTTCCAATCGGCTGTTCCGTGCCAAAGCAGGCAGTTCGCGGACGAGATCGTGTATTCGAGGTCTTCCTGCGCCCGCTTATGCTCGGTAATGTCCTCGACCATGCCGAAAATGTGGAGGAGTTTTCCGTCGGAATCACGGGATGTTGAGACGGCGAGCCGACCCCACATCGTTTCTCCGTTCTTCCGAATGTACCGTTTTTCGATGTGGTATTGATCGAGCTCGCCCCGATGAATCTGCTGAAAAAGATCGAGATCGGTATCAAGGTCTTCCGGGTGAATGACGACCGCCGCGTCGAGCGCGCGAAACTCGTCGGAGGTGTAACCGAGCATCTCGGCGAGCGCGTCGTTCGCTTCGACGATGACGCCCTTCGCGTTGACGACCGCGATGCCAACCGCCGCAGACTGGAACGCGATCTCCCATCGGTCGTCGTTGCGAGTCCTGAAGTTTCGGGCTGCGTATCGAACGGCGCGCACCAGCGCGGTGTCCGGGTCGGAATCGAGCGCGTGGTATCCGACGGCTCCTGCGGACAAGACAGCGTCGTCGCGGCGGCAATCGGCGTTGGGATCGACAAAAAGGATCGGTGGGCGACAACCCCGTTGCGTTTCGGCGCGAACGTAGGCGATTTCGTTTTCGGCTCCGGCGACGATCAGCGCGTCGAACTCGTCCAACGAGGCATGTTGAAGCGCGTCCGCAGTCCGAGTTGTCGAAATGCGAGCCGTTTCGTTTTGCAATATGTCGCAAATACGAGCACTCAGGTCGTCGTCGTTCGTTACGACCAAAAGCGCGACGCGATGGTCTTTCATGCGATTTCTGCCGCGAATGAATCGAGACGATGTCACCTTGCCGACATACACGGTACGCAAGTTTCATACCGAACATGTACCACTTGTTCGGTTGTAATCAATCTTTCAGTCGGCGTCAACTAGGGTATGCGCTCGTCGGTGTGCTCGCGGACGCCTCGAAATGTCTTGCGGTGGATGGGACACGGACCGAACCGCGCGACGGCGTCTCGATGTTGTTGGGAGGGGTAGCCTTTGTGTCCGGCGAACCCGTACTCGGGGTACTCGGCGGCGTACTCGATCATCAGACGGTCGCGCGCCACCTTCGCCAACACGGACGCCGCTGCAACCGACAACGAGAGCGCATCACCCTTGACGAGCGTCTCAACAAACGGGTCGAATCCGCGCGGGAAGTGCGCCTCCGGTGAGCGGTTGCCGTCGATCAGGAGGGCGTCGAGAGAAAGGGTGAGCGATGCGGCAGCGGTCGCCATCGCCTTCAATGACGCTTGAAGAATATTGATCCGGTCAATCTCATCCGCGTCAATCCGCGCGACGGCGTACGCAATGGCGACGCGCCGGATCAGCGCGTCGCAGGTCTCACGTTGCCGTTCCGTCATCTTCTTGGAGTCGGTGAGGTCGGGGATCAACCGAGCGGCGTCTTCATCCTGAAATACGACCGCCGCCGCGACGACGGGTCCCGCGAGAGGTCCTCGACCCGCTTCATCGACGCCCGCGACGCGCGCGTACCCTCGCGCGATGAGCCGCTGCTCATACGCGAACGTGGGCGCGTCGCTGATAGGGGCGTTCGAGCCACGATTCTTCAAACCGCGAATCAGCCTTCGGCGCGGCGATAGGCGCGTTCTTTGATACGCGCCGATTTCCCGCTGCGTTCCCGCAGGAAGTACAACTTCGCGCGGCGCACTGATCCGCGGCGGACAATCTCGACGCTCTCAATGCGCGGCGAGAAAAGCGGGAATGTCCGCTCCATGCCGACGCCGAACGAGATGCGACGCACCGTGAAGGTCGCGTTCACGCCGCCGCCGTGCCGCCGCATGATGACGCCCTCGTACGGCTGAATCCGCTCCTTGTCGCCTTCGATCACGCGCACGTTGACGCGCACCGTGTCGCCGGGATGAAAGTCTTTGTCGTTGTCGCGCGCGGTCACGAAGTCGTCCATCGACTTTCGATGGTCTTGTTCCACGAAATCGAGCAAGCTCATACGTTTCACGTTCCTTCCGAGTTCAACTTCCCCGCCTTGATGCGGTCGAGTATGTTCAAGTCCTCATCGGTGAGCGGCGCGTTCTCCAACAGGTCGGGGCGACGTTGCCACGTTCGCCGCAACATCTGTTCGCGCTGCCACCGGGCGATTTTCGCGTGGTCGCCGCTGAGAAGTACCTCCGGCACATGGCGACCCTCAAACTCCGACGGTCTTGTATAATGCGGCGAGTCCAGCAACCCTTCCACAAACGAATCGCGCAACGCCGAGTCCGCGTCGCTGAGAACGCCGGGCAAGACTCGCGCGATGCCGTCCAACAAGACCAACGCGGGGAGTTCTCCCCCGCTCAATACGTAGTCCCCAACTGAAATCTCTTCATCCACGAGCGCGTCGCAGACTCGCTCATCGACGCCTTTGTATCGTCCGCAAATGACGATTAGGTGACGTTCCAGCGACAACCGCTCGCAGTCGTTCTGCGTGAGCGTTTTGCCCTGCGGCGTCGTCAGGATGACACGCGTTGATGCGCTCTCCGAACGCGCCTTCAACGCTTCCACCGCTCGAAACAACGGCTCCGGCTTCATCACCATGCCGGGTTCGCCGCCGTAGGGGTAGTCATCGACGGTGCGGTGTCGGTCGGTCGCGTACTCGCGGAGATCGACG
>JAQBWJ010000376.1 GCA_027625215.1 Candidatus Poribacteria bacterium | reverse complement strand
GTGAATTGCCTCGCCTTTTGTGCCTGCATCGCTTCCCCTGTTTTCGACTTATCGGATGGTAGCACAACAGGAATCGACGCGGCTCGGTTAACCGACGCTCAACCGACAACGCGAAGCATCATCTCGCGGTAGGACTCGATAGGTGGAATGGTCAGACCGAGTTGCTTGCCTTGTTCATCCCACGACCGAAGACGGAGTTTGTCACGAAACAACGGGTCGGACTCGAACGCCGCCGCCTCGTCCGGCGACATTGGACCTCCCTGATGTCGAAGAGTGATCTTGCTCGCTTCAGACAGTTTTGCGTGGTAGTCGGCGTTTTTGAAGGTGAGATACCGTTTCGCCTCGACGTGTCCGTGAACAAGCGACGCGACCTCTTTGCGAAAACCGCGTTCCAATAGGTACTTGGCGCCGATCCCCTCATGATCAACCACGCCGGAACTCCCCATCTTCGCCGTGTCGTCGGGAGCGCAGATATGTCCAATATCATGGAGCAACGCGGCAACGACGGTCATATCGTCGCCTTTCGCGTCCGCAGCGAGTTTCGCGCATTGAAGACCATGCTCCATCTGCGTGATCGCTTCGCCGTCGTAGCTCGTGTCGCCGACGCGATTATAAAGCGCGATGATCTCATCAACGACGGCGGTCGGATTCATCCGTGTGGAGTCCTTCATTGGGGGGTTTATCGGTGTTGTTCCGCGTTCAACTATTGGGCGATGGGAGAGTCGCCGGTCAGCGTGAGCGTACGCGGGAACCGGACAACGATGATGTAGCCGATCCCGATCTCCAGCGCGCGATTCACGGCGGCGTTCGGGTCGAACTCCGGCAGATAACTCGAAAACTGCCCCGTCGTGGAGTTCAACGAGATCGCCTGTTGGAACGCGCCTCCAAGCCGACCGTTGAAGTCGCTGAGGCGTCGGATGCTGGGATCAACCCGCGTCAGCCCGATCAGGTTGACGCCTGTCCGCAGGTCGATAGACGCCGACGCCCATGCGGGACCGCGCATCGTCAGACTTCCTGCCGACTGCATCACGACCACATACCCGGCTCCCGCTCGCACCAACCCGTTGGAAGGGCTTGTCGTCGGCATATCCGCGCTGTAACTGATGAAATCGCCCGACAGCGCGTTTTGCCACAAAATAAGAGACGCGCTAGGACCTATCCGCAACAACACGTCTCGTACCGTGCGGAGTTGTGGGTCTTGGACAGGGACGGTCACAAGGTTGATTCCGCGAGCAAGCGGGATGGTCAAATCCTGCGACCGAAGAATCGTCACGCGAGCGGCGCGGTTTTCGGCAACGTTGCCGATTGCATCCGTAAACCGTGCGACGACGACGGCATCCGTCAGCGGGTCTTGGCGGTTCACCTGATGCGTCGCCCGATACGTCCCGCTCGGCGACTCCAGTAATATGAGGTTCTCAAACAACCCTGCGACCGTCACCGACGCCGTTCCTGCCGACTCCGCCTTCATCTCAAACGTGAGAATATCACCCCGACGCGCGAGGTTCCCCGTCACGGTAACGCTCGTGATCTGCGCCACCGCGCCAATCGTGATCTTATTCGTCGATTCCGCCGTGCCCGTGTTGCCAGTCGCGTTCGTGAATCGAACGACCACCGCAGCGTTTGTCGCGGAATCGCCTGCTTTGATCGTGTAGACCCCGCGCAACGTGCCGTTCGTGTTCGTCATTTCGATGTTTTGAATCGAGCCGACGCTGAATGTTCCCGTACCCTGAGCGTCGCCCGTGGCGGAGACGGTGAGCACGTCGCCCGCTCGCGACGGATTCGGCGCCGTGAACGCGACGTTGCGTAGGTTGACTGCCGTATTGATCGTGACCCGTGTCGTTGCCGTTCTCCGACCGACATTGCCCATCAGATCGGTCAACGCCGCTTCCACGACCGCATTCGTGAGCGTCAGATTCCCTTCGACGGTGTACGCGCCTTCCCAAACCGCATCCAAATCGTCGTCGCGCATCTCGCCCGTGATATTCGCGCCGATCTTGAAACTGGCGGCAGTGATTTCGTCGGCGATATTCGCGAGTTGGGCGCGAACCGTAACCGTGTCGCCGGTGCGAAGCGGCGTGCGCGAAATCGTCACATCCACGCTATCGAGAACGGGCGCGCGCGTATCTCGGAACGTGTAGCCGTCCGCCAGCGTGACCCGCGCGCCGGACTGCAATCCTGTCGCGGTGATGCTGTACTTGCCGTCGATCTGCGCCGGTTTGACGACCGTCTCCAATGTGAACAGTCCCGTTGCCATTGCTGTCGTTTCGCCTAAGACTCGTTCCCCGATCCGCACTTCGATAATCTCATTCGGCGCAAACCCTGCTCCCGTCACTTGTACCACATCGCCGGGTGCGCCCGTCGCGGGTTTCGGCGGGTTGAGAGATGCCGCGACGGAAATGATATTCTCACGAACCGCTTCGAGCGTCGTCTGCGAGCCGACGGCGCGGAGCGCGTGCATTCCGGCGGGAACGTTCGGGACGGTCACGGTCGCGGTGAACGAGCCGTCCGCCCCCGTTGTGATGCGCCGCGTCGATCCCGCCGCAACGGAGCCGATGAAGACGACCACATCTTCCGACGTTCCGAAGCCAACGCCTTCGACAAGAATGCTGCTGCCGATTTTAGGTTGACCATCCGCAAGCGTCGCCGGATCGACCTCAACTTTCGTGAGCGCGGGCGAGACGTTAATCGGGATCGTCACGCGCGAAAACTGATCGGTAACGGACAAACTCGTAGAGCCGCCCGGAGTTCGCGGCACTGGAAACGTGACCGTGAACCTGCCGAAGCCATCGGAGCGGAAGGTGAGCGGGGTGCGCGCAGCTCCGATGGTGACGGTGATGACCGTCTGTCGCCAACCGCTCCCATCAATCGTGATTGAGTCCCCAATGGCGAGGTCGGTCTCCGAAACGGTTAACTCTGGCGTCACCGTGAAGACGGGAGGCGTGACACCGTCCGGAAGCGCGCCCATCACGACGTTGTACTGTCCCCCCGGAAAGTCCGGCACGAAGAACTCGCCCGTCCACAACGACCCAAACTGCTGTTGGCTTGCGTTCAACAATACGCCGATAAACTGGTTCCCGAACGTCACCGTGTTCGCCGTTGCGCCGGATACGCGAACGATGGTGCCCGCCTTACCTGAAGTCGGTGAGATCGCCAACTGCGTCGAGGTGTACCGCAACGTTTCTTGCGAGGTAACGGCAGTTTCTCCAACGGTCGCCGTGATCGGTCCCGACGGCGGCAGTTGTCCGCTGAAGTTGGTGAGGAACGATGAGACGGTCCCGTTGATGACAGGGAACGCTCCCAACGAAGTCAGCGGAACCCCCTCAACCGAGAAGATCATCTGCCCGTTTGGGAAACCGCTCGCCTCGATCTGAACGCTGCTGGTCGCCGTGACCAACGAATTGCTCGGTGGCGAGATGATTCGGAATGTTGGCAGCACCTTGATCGGCGATTCCGCATTCACCGCCGATCCGGTGCCTTGAATACGCAGCGTTTGGTCGCCCCCCGTCGTTTGCGGGATTGTCAGCGGCACGTTGATGATCTGCCCGCCGACGTTCGTAAACGCGAGAAACGACGCGGCTAGGCTTGTTCCGATGAACGCGGAAATACTCTCGTTTGTCCCGAACCCGGACGACGTGATGAACACCGTGTCGCCCACGCGAACGGTCGTGATAGGTTCGCCGACCGCGTTCGTCACGCTGAGTGACGACGCGAGTTGAAACGTCCCGGCGACGCGCGGTCGGAAACTCTCATCGACGGGGAAACTCGTCATGACCTCTTTTTGACCTGCGCGCCCGTCCGTCGCAATGCCGGGTAGGGTGATCCGTACTTCAAATACGCCATTCGCGTCCGCCGTGAGCCCGTTGAACGACAGTTGCCCCGCGATAATCTCGTTGATGGACAAGGGAAAAGGCGTCAATCGCCCGTCGCCGATAGAGTCGAGCATGATGTTGCCGACGACGAACCCCGGCGCATACCCGGTTCCCGTCACGCGAATGGGATCGCCCGTTTTAGCCGTCGCGGGTGAGACAGTGATTTTTGCGGTCGTGTTCTGCGTTTCACTCGATTGCGCGATGAAGATTGAGCGTTGCGCCGAGTTGGAACGGTCGCGCGCAAC
>JAQBWJ010000375.1 GCA_027625215.1 Candidatus Poribacteria bacterium | reverse complement strand
GAGAAAATCCGCTTCCCCCTCTCTTCTTGGCGGGAGAGGGGTTAGGGGGTGGTGAAGATGACAGCGTACATCCGCTCATCTTTGAGGACAAAACAGTAGGCGCGTCCGAGATCGGGGGAAGGGTACCTCGGTTTTAGCGCTCCCTGCGTTCAGGAGGCGGCAACACCTGAAGCGTTACCCCGAACTCCCGCGTTTCCGTATCCAAAAACTGATCGCCTGTTGCGGTCTGCGGCGTCAGGTAGATCGAGAAGTTGCTGACCGTCTGAGACGCCTCTCGGTCGGCGCGCACGGTCACTCGAAACGTTCGTTCGGTATTCGGGCGAATCACGGGGCTGCGAGGCGAAAACGAAAACCATTCTTCAAACGCGGAACCTTCCGACAGGCTCGGTTCGATCCGCAGCGGTTCGGCGTAGTTGTTCCGCACGGTGAACTCGCCGCGCACCGTTTTGCCCGGTCGTATCCGAATCGTCCCCTGTCCCGGATCGAGATTGATCACCCCTTGAGTCGTAACGCCCGTTCCCGCAATCGGTTCGGTTATCGTAAAGTCGGTCGATTGACGATAGGGACGCGACTCCTCTTCCAACGGCACCGTGACCGTCAGCGTGTACTCGCCCGGCTCCAGCGGCGAGGTGAAACTCCCGCGAAACCGCCGGATCGAGTTGCCCAGCACCAAGTTGAACCCGTGATCCAACACCCGCTCCTCAACGACCGTCCGCTTCTCTTTAGATCGTAGTTGCGCCTGAATCAGCGGTTGCACGAACGTGTTGCTGCGGTTCTGCAAGACGCCTTCCACCTTGAGAACGGGCTCTTCGCCCGGTTGCGGCGTGATCGCCTTGATATCGGTAATGCCGATGTCGTAGAAGGGTCGATTCTCCCGCACGATCTCAACGCCGAAGTCGCCGTTGCCGAGAGGAATCTGCCGTCGCTCTCCGGGAATGATGAAGATTTGCGCGCCGACGCGGAACGTGATCGCAATGCGTCGGTTCGTGTTGCCGTAGATGGGAAGTTCTTCGGGACCCGGGTCGACAACGACCATCCGCAGGGCTTCCGTCGTCGCGTTCGAGGGCAACGTGACGAAGCACGTTACCTGACGCGCTTCGTTCGGCGCCAGCGTCAACTGATTTCCTTCGGGGAAGGTGATGATATCGCCCGTGCCCTGTCCTCGCGGGTTTTGGCGTCCCCCGAACGTTTCTTCGTCTTCAGGCGGCGTCGTGTTTGCCGCATCGACATCGATGATCTGCTCGTCGCCGTTCTCGTCGACGGACAAGCCGCGTACCCTCAACGTCACGTCGCGCGGTGAGGGCGTCGTGTTGATGACCGTGATCTGAAACTCCTGCGCGATGCCGGGGCGCGCGTAGACATCCATCCGAAGCGGCGAGATGCCGATTACGGCGGACGCGGTGGCTCCCAATGCCGTTAGCGTCAGCAGGCAGACGAGTGGATACGCCCGCCGCATAAGATCACGGAATGTCATGATCGTGAGGACTCCCAAACATCGCCCGCAGGCGGCTTACCAAAAACACAGCCGAGAACGTACAACAAAATCGAGGGACGACGCGATCTTATGGGTTGCGTGAAGATCGTACGTTACCCTCGATAGTTACGTCAAGGCAGCGCGGTAAGTTGCACCGTTGCGACATAAGGCGTTTCGACGGCAAGTTCCGGCGCTTCGGTGTCGTCCGAGTCGGCTCCGAAGTCTTCGCCGTTGCGCGCTCGCAGGCGCACCGTAATCATGACGGCTCCATCGGTCGGCACATGGCGGATCACCGCGCCGTTGGCAAGCAACGAACCGAGCGAATACTGCGCCGACGTCGAGACGGAGGACAGTTCGCTCATCCGTTCCGGTGTCGCCCAGACGTTTGCGTCGCCCGTGCCCGCCGTTGCGGTTCCGCCGCCGATGTAGACGTAGTTGCCGACACCGACGCCTCGCTCGGCGCCTAGTTCATCCACGCCGAACCCGGTCGCCGGATCGCCTGTGCCGTCTAGCAAACTGTCGAGCGTCCCGTCGCCGTCGGTTTCAACGGAGACGAACGTCGCCAGCGTCGCGTTCGGATTGTTTGGATTGGTGAGGGGGGTCGCCGTTCCGATCAACCGCACGTCGCGGTTCAAGACCAGTCGAAGGATGGCGACGCTTTCCGTCGAGCCGTCCTCGACCACCGTATGGTCCCAGTGGGCGAGCGTTCCGGCGGCGGTCGCGTCTTGCTGAGGCGTCAGCCAGTAGATCATCTCGGAGACGTGGACGCCGAACGACACGCTCTGCGCGACATCCGACTCGCCGCCCGTTCCGCCTGTCTGTGAAAACGCGCCGACCGAAACCCCTAGCGTGAAGGTCGCGATCAGGATTCCGGTCAGTTGCGATTTCATGCTTCGGCGCTCTTCCCTATGTTGAAACCGGACGCTTACGAAAACTCTTACCATTATGATGTAACGGTTGACCCGTAAGCGTCGGTTTCAAGCCTTATGTTTCTTTAGAAGGCGTCCAGAACGAGCGTCGCTTCGTAGTCCGCCACGTCCGGCGCTTCCGTCGCGTCGGAGTCCGCGGTGAACGATTCGCCGTTGAAGCCGCGGCAGGTCACGGTAATCAGCACCGCGCCGTCGCGGTCGATGTGCGTGATCGTCGTGCCGGAGCCCGCGCTGTCGAGCCAGTCCGCCACCGCGAGCGTCGCGGTCGTCGGAGGCGTCGCCGACCAACTCGTGTCGGACGCGCCGTAGTAGTAGGTCGCGCTGTCGCCGGCGTTCGGCACTTGGAACGTCGGGCTGTCCGTCGCGCTAGCCGACGCGCCGCCCAGATACGAGAAGTGCTTCGCCGCGCCCGCCGCCGTGCTGACGCCGGTCGTCACCGTCGGCGTGTCGATGCCTGTCCACGCTTGACCCGTGAACACCGTCGGGGTGGTCGGGTCTTGCCCGTCGCCATCCGTATACAGCGTCCAGAACGTCGCCAGCGTGTCCGTGTCTGCCGCACCCGTCGCGCCCGCGCCCGTTTCCGTCAGGATCAGATCGGACGAACCGGAGTCGACTTTCAGGACGACATCTTGGTTCATCACCAAACGGAAGACCGCCGTCGAGTCCGTGTAGTTCACGCTGCCGGTGTCGGTCACGTCCCACGTGTCGATGCCCGTGCCGAGCGTCGCGGGGGTCGTCTTGTTCGTGATGAACTTAACAATCGTGCCGACCTTGCCGTAGAAGGTCGTTGACGCGGTGGAATCGGTCTGCGCGAACGCGCTCACCGCGCCCAAAGCCATACCCGTAGAGAGCGCAACGGTCAGAAAACGCTTCATGTGATTCAGTATCCCCATCGAGAGAGAGTTGCGTGTAACGTGTGTCTCCACTACGGAGACCGGAAAACCTTAGATGACTCGTCAACCACTAACGTGATGCCAGCCTTAAAGCAGGAATCGTGCCACTTAGCCCGATTTCCGCTTCATCGCCGCTCAAAACGTACTCCCTTATGGGGTAAAGCCGCTCCGTGACTCATTTCACGGTGAACACTCGTTTTGATTGGCTTCGGCAGCCTACGTTCGAATACCGCGTTGGGTATCCAAAACTGTCGCACCCGTATTATATCTTAGACAGTCGGGGCGTTGCAAGATGGTACACCCGATTGAGCGTGTCTGCGAATCCCGCGTCTATCGGCGCACATTGCGACTTGTGTCGAGGCGCGTTCTCGGCTTACGCCTCAATTACGTTCGCAAGATGCGAATCGCGTACAACATTATCGTAATCGGTTCGTTCGACAATCGACTTGAGTCGTCCGATCATGGTCAAGGGGGGCGTAGGCGATCCGAATGGGCTAGAAGATGTCCAGCACGACGGTCGCTTCGTAGTCCGCCACGTCGGGCGCTTCGGTCGAATCGGAGTCCGCCCCGAAGTCCTCCCCGTTGAAACCGCGCGCGACAATCGAGATCAGCACCGACCCGTCTCGGTCGACATGGACGACATCGACGCCCGCGCCGGAACTGTCGAGCCACTCCGCCGCCGCAATCGTCGCGGTGGTGGGAGGCGTGGACGCCCAGTCCGTCGGCGTCGCGCCGTAGTAGTAGACCGCCGTGTCGCCGCCGTCGGGAATCGCAAACGTCGAGGTGGACGGGTCGCCTACCGACGCGCCGCCCGCATAGATGA
>JAQBWJ010000374.1 GCA_027625215.1 Candidatus Poribacteria bacterium | reverse complement strand
CCAACGCCCTGAGTCGAACGGATCGAGGTGGACGGGGTTGCGCGCAATCGTCTCGAACGTCAGCGCGGGAATGAACTCGGTCGCGCCTTTCGTCATCACCGTATGGACGGACGCGCCCGCCTGACGCATCAGACTGGCGAGATCAACCGCCTTGTACGCGGCGATGCTGCCCGTGACACCTAACAGGACGTTTTTGCCGTTCAATGACATGAAGTCTTGTTCCCGTTCTCCGCCCGAAGCCGGTCCCCCGTTGCACCTACCACGACACACCGCTACGTCGTCGCGCCCCGCGTTCGGGTGTCAGTCTTATTCTACCAGAAAACGACGCCCGCCTGAAACTTCCGATGAAAGTTTGCCTTGCAGCGATGCGCGTAGGGTGTCTGCGAGAGAGGGATCAGGACCCGCTCAACAGAACATTCATCCCCGTAACTCGAAAGAGTTGTTCAATTCTCATGCAGTTCGTCGTGTTTTAGTCAGAATAAAGGTCGAACCCGCCACCTGTCATTCCTCACAGTAGTTCGGAATGACGTGGGGTGGCTAAGGTTTGCATGGTGCGTATATAAAAGATCGAAAGCCGAATAGCCTTTGTAACCCGACTTGACAACTAGATAAAATCGAAGTATCTTAATATCGAACGAATACAAGAGGTTGGAAAATGAGATGCCGACACATTTCGACGGGACAGACGAGGAACGACGCGCGTTAAACGCCTTCATCGTGTTGGTGCGGGCGACCGATTCCGTCGTCGCGCGGCTGTCGTCCTATCTGACCGAGTCGGGTCTGACGGAGAGCCAGTTCGGGGTGATTGAGGCGCTCCATCACTTGGGACCGATGTGTCAGCGCGAGTTGGGCGTCAAAAACCTCAAGAGCAGCGGCAATATGACGATGGTGGTCGATAACCTCGAAAAACGCGGGTTGGTGCGGCGCGTACGTTCCGAAGAAGACCGCCGCATGGTCATCATCCACCTGACGGACGACGGACGCGCGCTCATCGAACGGACATTGCCGCAGCACGTTCGGAACATCGCAAAGGAGATGAGCATCCTCATCCCCGAAGAACAGGAGGCGTTGCGTCGCCTATGTCGGACGTTGGGTCTTCAAGAGCGTTAAAAACCTATTTGCATCAACATATCGTTCGATGTTAAGATAATCACTGTTGAATCAGTTTGCTGGATCGAAAGGAACGGGTACAAACAATGCTGCGCGTTCGAAAATCGGAAGATCGCGGACATTTCAATCACGGGTGGCTGGAAACGCATCACTCCTTCTCGTTCGGGCAGTACAACGACCCCGAATGGACACATTTTCGCGCCCTGCGCGTGTTGAACGAAGACTGGATCGACGCGAACAACGGCTTCGGGATGCACCCGCACCGCGACATGGAGATCGTCACCTTCGCGCTGGAAGGGCAACTGGAACACAAAGACACGACGGGCGGCAATATGGTCATTCGTCCCGGCGTGATGCAGCGGATGACGGCGGGCAGGGGCATCTACCACAGCGAGATCAACCCGTCGGAAGACACGGCGGCGCACATCGTTCAGGTGTGGCTGATCCCCGAACGCGCGAACCTCGCGCCCGGCTACGAGGAAAAAGAGTTCCCGCTTGAAGACCGCGAGGGACGGCTGCGGTTGCTCGCATCGCGCGACGCGCGGGACGGCTCGATGACGATCCACACGGACGTGTCGATCTATGATTCGACGCTGTTCGAAGGGCAATCCGTCGAGCACGCGCTGGCGGACGGACGACACTTGTGGGTGCAAGTGACGCGCGGCGAGGTCGTCGTCAACGGCGAAGCGCTTGTCGCGGGCGATGCGGTTGCCGTCAGCGACGAATCGAACGTCGCTATCGCCGCAAACGCCGACAGCGACCTGATCGTGTTCGACTTGGCGTAACGTTACCCCTGATTTGCCGCTAAGTTAGGGTGTCCTGAGTTCGACTTTCTCCATTAGGCGGCATAGCAGAGCGCCTCTGCAAACCGATGTATCCATTCGTCTTGGTTTTTCTGCATGTCAGGGGGCATGGAGCGACGTTTGAAAAAGTGTTTCCTTCCAGAGTTGACGTTCTCCGACGCCAATGCGTCGGAGAACGTCGGAACAGTCTTGTGATCCCAAGCGGCTTGGCGAATGGTCAACGCGCCGCTAAGGGTTTGCTGATGCGCCCGTACCTCCTGGAAGGCGGTCTCCACCCGCCAGCGTCGGACGAACCACGCCAGGATTTGCTCCGCGTCCACCGACGCGGTCGGTACACGCCAAAGCGCGCGACTCGAACTTGCCGCGAGGATCGTGCACCAACACCGTTTTGTGGCGTTTACCCCGCTCGTGGTGATACCGCTGCGAGGGCGCCAGAACGGTCAGAAACGGCAACGCCCAGACACGCGCCGCCCACGTGATAGGCGTCAACAGCATCAGACAGACCCAACGCTGTCCGCTCGCCTTGACGAAGTGGTTGCGGCTGGAGCGCACCGGATCACGGTAGATGCCTTTGACGGCGATCTTCCGACCGCGCCGCCGTTCGATGGTTTCATCGATCCCCATGACGACCGTTCCGTCGGGGCAATTAAGGAGTCGATCAGCAACCTCAACAGCAGGCGCGCCGCCTGATGAATCGACCATCGCGGGCGGTTCAGGACGCGGGGGTCGCTCTGAAAATGGCACGCTTGATCCAGCCCGCCCGCCCGCAGCGCATTGGCGACGGTGCGGTTTCCCCGGCGTCAGGATCGCCCCGACGACCAGCGTGACCGCGTGGTTCCACACGCGGCGCGAGAACAACCTCGAAAACGGCGACAGAACCGAGATAATGCTGGCGGGTATGGTCCGCATGCCGATGATTCCTCTTTGGTCGGAGTGAATAACCGTCGCACGGTACCATGCCCTCTCAAAACGATACTATGACTGCTCCAAATGGATAAAGTCGAACTTAGAAACCTACCCTTCTCAGCCCCATGCGAGGAGGATTGAGGAGGGGTTCTTTACACCACTCTCTTTATCACCGACCACTAGTTGTAATACGGTTCCGGCGGCTCGAACCGCGTCGTCGTGTGGATCGCCGCGCCCGTGCGGATCGACTCGACGGACGCGAGGCAGATGTCGAGGACGTGCAGCGCTTGTCGACCCGTCGCGCGTTGGGGCGATCCGGTGCGGAGCGAATCGGAGAGGTCGAACATCGCGCGTCCCCACTCGACGCCTCTGAACGGTTCGTGGATGTACGGCAGCGGTTCCCACTTGCCGCCCTGCTGAATCTCGACGCCGCAGTTGAAGTCGTGGTTCGAGCCGATGAACAGCGCGCCCGTCTCGCCATGCACTTCGGAGCCGGATGCCTCTTTCGACCCACCCACGAGGAAGGATGCCGTCAGCCTCCCGTAGACGCCGGACTCGAACTCCAACCCGCTCACGACGAGGTCGGGCGTCTCGACGTAGAAGACGCGCCCGTCGCGTTGGACGCGCTTCGGCTGCTGAATCCCCCCGAACGCCGTCACCCGCTTGACCGCCCCGAACGCCGTCGTCAGGAGCGTCAGCGCGTAAACGCCTACGTCCAGCATCGGTCCCACGCCCGTCGAGAAAAACGGCGCGGCGTTCGGATGCCAGTACTCGATGCGCCCCCAGTTCATCGCCGAGTAGACGACCTGCGGCTTGCCGATCCGCCCGTCGCGCAACGCTTTCAGCCACGTCTGCTGCGCCTCGCCCAAAAACGTGAACGGCGACGCGCTCAGCCGCAGACCCTTCGCCTCGGCGAGCCGCACCGTCTCGATGCCGTCCTGAAGCGTTGTCGCCAACGGTTTTTCGACGTGGACGTGCTTCCCGGCGTTCAACGCCGCTTGGCTGACCTCGGCGTGCGCGTGGTGGATCGTCAGGTTGACGACCGCCTCAATCGCGTCTTCGGCGAGCAGGGCGTCGAGCGTTGCGTAGGGTTTGCCGCCGTGTTGGGTCGTCCAGTTTTTCGCGCGTTCGGCATCCACGTCGTACGCGCCGATGATTTCGATCTTGTCGGGTTTTGTGTTGAGGCTGGCTCCGTAAGGTCCTGAAATGCCGCCGCAGCCGACGATGGCGACTTTGAGGGGCGATGAACTCATGGGTGACTCCATATCCGGGGGTTGCGCGAACCCCCATCCTAACCTTCC
>JAQBWJ010000373.1 GCA_027625215.1 Candidatus Poribacteria bacterium | reverse complement strand
GAGACGCCGCCGCATCCTTCGCTTCGGTCATCAAGCGACGTGGTTGAAAGTCCATTGGGTCACGGGCGGAGCGGCGCTGACGCTCGTGTTGATCCACTCCTCCCTGTCGCCGGGAACATTGAGCGGTTGGGGCGCGCTCTCAGTCGCGGTGATCGTCTTGGTGAGCGGTCTTGTCACCCATTTGACGACGCGATGGACGAGACATTACGCGCTTAAAGTCCACTTGGTCGGCGCAGTGGCGATTGTCGCAGCGTTTGCGGCGCACGGCATCTACAAGACGAACCACCCATGGTTCCCGCTTGAGACCAAGACGCCGAAGAACGAGGTCGTCCACGATGTCGCTTGCGCCGTCTGCCACAAGGAACGGAACGTCTACACCGCGTATGCCTGCCGAAGTTGTCACATCCACAACACGGAAGAGCTCGCCTTCGCCCACAAAGTTCACGGCGTCTACGAGTGGGATCGCTGCCTCGACTGCCACCGCGCCACCATCGACGGCAAACGCTATTTCTCGGGTGACGGCTGGCGCGTCGTGCCCGGCAACGCTTTTGATTTCGGCGAATGACCTCGCGTATCATTGCCCCATTCGCGCGGGGAAGACGTATCCCGATGGAAAGAGGTCACAACGCAAATGTTCGACGCCCGTCCGAATCCGCCGGACGACGGTTCGTCTCCGTCTGACGATGGAGCGCATCGCCCATGAACGGCTTTTTGCGAACACTCGCCGACCACCGCTTGATCGTGTTGCGGTTAGTCGGCGTCTTCATCGGACTGCTCTTCCTCCCAGCGCCTCCCGACACCTCGCCCGCAGTGTGGGAGCCCGTGCGTCGCTCCCTCGCCATCTTCTCGCTCTGCTTGATCTATTGGGTGACGGGCGCGATCCCTCTCATGGTGACGAGCCTGCTGCCGTTGGCGTTGTTCCCCGTGATGGGCGTGCTCACCGTCAAACAGTCCTACTCGCTATTCGGCAATGAGGTCGTCTTCTTTCTGTTGGGTGTCTTCATACTTGCATCGCTGGTGATGCGTTCGGGGCTCAGCGGACGGCTCGCATGGGGCGCGTTGCGTTTGTCGGGAAGATCGCCACTCCGACTCATCGCCGCGACACTTTTCTTCCCAGCGTTCGGATCGTTTTGGATGTCCGAGCACGCCGTCGCCGCGATGTTGTTTCCCGTCGTGTTGGAGATTGGCAACGTCCTGAACGTCCACACGCGCCACCGCGTCTACGGTAGGGCGTTGTTCCTTGCGCTCGCATGGGGAACGGTCATCGGCGGCGTCGCCACGTTCTTGGGAGGCGGACGCGCGCCCCTAGCCGTTGCCATCCTCCACGAATCGACAGGCGACGAGATCGGTTTCCTTCACTGGATGACGGGCACGCTCCCGCTCGTCGTCGTGATGTTGGCGGTTGCGTTCCTGTTTCTGCGGCGCATGATCCGCGAAGACCTGCCCGACATGCGTCCCGTTGAAGAACTCCTGAACACGCGCCGTCATTCGATGGGGAAAATGAGCGCGACGGAGCGCCACGTCGCCATCCTATTGCTGTTGACCATCATCGGTTGGATCGGTTTCACGCATGAACTCGGCGGCTTGGCGGGCGTCGCGATCCTCAGCGTGGTGATCGCCTTCGCGTTCGGCATGATCGAGTGGGATGAGGTGGAACAGGACGTGAACTGGGGTGTACTCCTGATGTATGGAGGCGCGATCACTCTCGGCTTTGCGATGCAGTCCTCCGGCGCGGCGGCGTGGATCGCCGGAGTCACGTTCTCGAACTGGACGGATTCGCCGGTGATCTTCATCGCCTTGATCTCCGCGATGTCTATTGCGCTGACCGAAGCGATGAGCAACGCCGCCGTTGTCGCGCTTCTCATGCCGATTGCGGTCGATTTCGCTTCGGACAACCTGCTTCTCGCGCGTATGGTCACGATGGCAATCGCCATACCCGCCGGACTCGCGTTCGTACTGCCGATGGCGACGCCCGCGTTGGCGCTCGCATACTCGTCCGGCTTGCTCACGATACGCGACACGGTTAAGTATGGCATCTGGCTCGCCGTGATCGCGTGGATCGTCTTCAATGTAACCGCATGGCTATGGCTTCCGTTTATCGAATTGGCGCCCTCGTTGAACCCCTCCATTGTGCCCAAACTCAACTGATATTTTTCGCCGAATCCCTCAAAATAATTCATGCTCGGGCTCAAATTGTCTTGCATGACGATTTGCGTTATCGTATCCTTTAAGTGTTGAGGATCACGGTGATCCGACGGAATCAGGGGTACAAGAATTGGCGACATCCAAATCGAAAACGTCCGGTAAATCGGCGGTTGCATCGAAGCCGGCGGCGAAGTCCTCGAAGCCTCAAGCGAAACCGGTTGCCAAGGCGAAACCGGCTGCCAAGCGCGGCAAGTAATCGACCAAGCCGTCGCTCAGAATGAAGAACCGACAGGGGTACAACCTGTCGGTTCGTCGTTTTTATGGAAAAAGGTATCAGCGCACCTGCTTGTAAAGAGATGCGAGTCGTTTTGGAGAAACACCGACGAAGTATAGGACGGTGATGAGCCAGTTCTTCAAGGTCGTTTTCAGGATACCGTCCCGTTCCCAACGTCTCGCAGACAGCGTCGCTTTCGGTTTCAACAACGCTGTTCGACCAACCTGCCTAAGCCGCCGCGAAAACTCAAACTCCTCGCAAATCTCGATGTTCGGGAACCCGCCGATTTGCTCGAACGCTTCCCTCGTGACGAATATCCCCGCGTCTCCGTAAAACAGTCCTAATCGCCGAGCCCGAAAGTCTCCCGCCGCCTCGATCCACCGATACAGGGGGTGTCGCCCGTCGATACGCTGCACGAAACTACCCGCGACAACTCCGGCGGTGACTGCGCTCAAGACCGCCGACAATGCGCCGTCGTCCAACCAAACATCCGCGTGCATGAACAACAATACGTCGCCGGACGCCAACTCCGCCCCGCGATTCATTTGAACCGCCCGACCTCGCGGTGAAAGGACGAGTTTTCCCCACCGTTCCGCGATCTCCGGCGTCGCATCATCGCTGCCGCCGTCCACGACGATCAACTCATAGGGCGTCGTCTGCCGCGATAGTCGCGCAAGGCTGTCATTCAACACGCTTTCCTCGTTCAACACGGGGATAATGACGGATACCGTCATCGCGCCGACTCCGACGACCCTTCCGACAATGCGAGCATCGGGAAGACCCACGCATTGATCGGGTTGGCGTATCCACCGATCACTTCCCAGTAGATACCTATCGGCGATGCGGTCCAGCCTCCGTCCTCGCGCTGTCGTTCAAGCAGCAAGCGTTCCGCGCTTGAGGCGTCTTGTCTATGCGCCCGCAACGCCTGAGCGACGAACGCCGTCTGTTCGACGGTGCTTGCCGTCGCGTTCCCCAACTGCGTTTCACCCCAACCTCCATCTTCGTGGCGGATCGACGCCAACAGCGCGAGTCCGCGCCTGACGACCTCGTCCTTCACGCCGACATGCGCCAGCGCGACCAACGCCTTGCTCGTCCCGTACGTCCGTTTCGCCAGCCACAAGTCGCTCCACGACCCGTCGTTCGCTTGTGACCGACAAAGCCATTCAACCGCTCGCCCCACCGCGACGCGCTCGTTGATCAGGAGCAGCGTGTGTATCGCGTTCGACGTGACGCTCACGCATCCCACATCGCCGATCTCCGGCACATACGTCGCCCAACTGCCGTCTTTGCCTTGGTGTGACAATAACCACGCGATACCTCGCTCCGTTTGAACGGGATGCCTCCCCGACCGAAGCAGCGTTTGCGTCGCCAACGCGGTATCGTCTGCGTCTGAGGGCAGTCCGCTTCCTCGCACCGAGTGGAACGCCCAACCGCCGTCGTGGTTCTGTGCCTCAACCAACCACTCCGCGAGTCGCCGTATCTCTTTGGAACGCGGCGAGACCCCAACCCGCATCAACGCCAACGCCGACAGCGACGTATCCCACACATTCAGCGAGATCGCTTCCCGATGCCCGCCGTCGGGGTTGCGCGTTGTTTCAAGCCAAGCCAACGCGCGTTCCAACGGCTTGCGGATACGCGGTTCGTCCAACGACTCGTCGGCGACCATCAGCGCCATCGTTGCAATCGCGGTGATGAACGCGACG
>JAQBWJ010000372.1 GCA_027625215.1 Candidatus Poribacteria bacterium | reverse complement strand
GGAGGCTACCGAGGACGCCGCCTGAACGCCATACACAACATTTGATAATATCTCCTGGCGCTCGAAGACACGGTGAACGTGCCTCAGCGACCGAAGGCGGAAGTCTTCAACGGTCATATGTTCATCACGTTGCGGATGGTCGTGATGGGGGCGGACTCGGAACTCACGAGCGAACAGATCTCGATCTTTTTCGATGACAAGGTGCTCGTGACGTTTCAGCAACAAAAAGACGACTGTTTTGGTCCCGTACGAGAGCGGATCCGTCACGGACGCGGCAGAATCCGCACGATGGGTCCCGACTATCTCGCGTATGCGCTGATCGACGCGATTCTGGACAACTACCTGCCCGTTCTGGACATGTACGCGGAGATTCTCGACGAGATCGAACTCTCGGTGATGGACGGCGCGGCACAAGAGACCATCTCGCGCATCCACAACATCCGCCGCGACCTAACCGCGCTGCGAAGACCGATCAGTCCGTTGCGGGAGGCGATCAGCGTGCTGTTACAAGAAGACATGCCGTACGTCGGCAAGGAGACACACGTATTCTTTAGAGATTTGCACGACCACACGGTGCGCGCGATCGACATGATCGAAAACTACCGCGAACTGACGGGCAACCTGATGGACTTCCACCTCTCGATGATGAGCCATCGGATGAACGAGGTGATGAAGATGTTGACGATCATCTCAACCATATTCATCCCGCTGGGGTTCGTCGCGGGACTGTACGGGATGAACTTCAACTCGGAAGTGTCGCCATACAACATGCCGGAACTCGATTGGTATTGGGGGTATCCGACCGTCGTCGGCGTGATGGTGACGATTGCGGTCGGGCTCCTGATCTACTTTCGGCGCAAACGTTGGATTTAGAAGGGTTTAAGATGATGAAAGCGACAATGCGACCGCCCGCGCTGCCGGATGACGCGCTCATTCAGTCGTTCATTCAGAACGGATACGTCACGCTGCGGCTGGACGATATGCCACGTTCGTTCCACGACGATCTGTACCGCGACACACTCGCCGTCTTTGAGAAGGAATGCAATCCGGGCAACAACCTGATCCCTCGCTTGCCGGAGACGCAGGAGATTCTCGATCACCCCGTTGTGAACGGCGCATTGATCGGGCTGTTGGGTGGAAACTGGTATCTGCACCCGCACCGCCACTGTCATTTCAACCCGCCCGGTAGTCCGGGACAGGGGATGCACAAGGACAGTTGGGCGAAACGGCATCACCATACGCGCTGGATGATGGCGTTCTACTATCCGCAGGACACGCCTGTCGAGAAAGGTCCGACGGGTATTCTAAGCGGGTCGCAGTACTACAACCGCTCGCCGAACGGCAGCCGCGAATGGGCGGAAACGCCGCTCGTCGGGGAGGCAGGGACGGTAACGCTCGTTCATTACGACCTATGGCATCGCGGGATGCCGAATCTCACCGACACGCCGCGCCTGATGATGAAGTTCCTGATGGTTCGAATGGAGGAACCATCCACCCCGACATGGAGCGCAAACGGTTCCGCGTGGGATGGCAGCGGTTCGGAAGACGGCGCGCGATTTCGCCATCTATGGCGATGGTATCGCGGGGAGAAACGGACGACGGCTCAAGAGATCAACGGCGACGTGATCGCCGAACTGTCCGCCGAAGACGAGTCGGTCGCGTTGAACGCGGCGTACCGTCTCGCGGAGGCTAGCGACGCGGCGATCCCCGATCTCGTCAAGGCGATTCAAAACGAGGACGGCTCGCTCCGACGGAACGCGGCGTATGCGCTCTCGGCGTTAGGGGAGTCGTCTGTAGAGCCGTTGACAGCGTTGGCGCGTCATGACGATGCGGGTGTCCGCGCGAGCGTGATCGACGCATTGGGCGATGTCGGACTCGCGGCGGAACGTGCGACGCCGACGTTGATCGACGCGCTCGCGGACAGCTCGGTTGAGGTGAGGCGCGTCGCGGCGGAGGGGTTGGGGATCGTCTCGCAGCGCGGGAGCGAGGCATCCGACGCGCTTGCCCACGCGCTCACCGATTCCGACGAATGGGTGCGCCGGAACGCGAGCATCGCGCTCTGTCGACTCGGAGAACACGCAGCGTCCGTTGTTCCGTCGCTGGCGAAGGCGTTGGACGACCCGACCCGCTACGTTCGCGCGAACGCCGCTCACGCTTTGGGACGGATCGGCTCGGACGACGCGCTTGACGCGGCGATCCGCCATCTGAAAACGGCGCGGTGGTGCGCGGACACGGATTCCAAAAGCACCTTCTGACCGTCATCGAGCTCACGCATCGACGACCTCCTCCCGATTGGAGATTCGACAATGGTTCGCATCGGCATCATCGGCATCGGCTTTATGGGGAAGACCCACTACGACGCCGCGCAGAACGTCACGGGCGGCAAGGTCACGGCGATCTGCACCCGCAGCGAGAAGAAACTGTCCGGCGACTGGAGCGACATTCAGGGCAACTTCGGCGGACGCGGCGGATTGGTTGACCTGTCCGCCGTGAAGAAATATCGAAACGCGCAAGCGTTGTTGGACGACCCCGATATCGACATGGTGGATATCTGCCTGCCGACATCTCAACACAAATCGATGACGATTGCCGCGCTGAACGCGGGCAAACACGTTTTGCTTGAAAAGCCGATTGCCGTCGAGTTGAGCGACGCGGACGAGATGGTCGCGGCGGCGGAGAAGTCGGGGCGGAAGTTTTTCGTCGCGCAGGTGCTTCGGTTTTGGCCCGAATTCGCCTACATCAAGCAGTCGTTGGACAGCGGCGAGTACGGCGAGATCGTCGGAGGGAACTTCAAACGGGTCATCTCCGCGCCGGATTGGGGCGGCGATTCGTATGGCAACGTCGAGCAGTCGGGAGGTCCCGGTATCGACCTACACATCCACGACACGGACTTCGTAAACCACCTGCTTGGGATGCCCGACAAAGTGTTTGCGACGGGGATTCTCATCAAAGAACGCTTCTCGCAATACGTGGCGACGCAGTACATCTACGAAGATCGCGGGCTGTCGATCACCGCGCAGAGCGGCGCGCTGTCGATGCGCGGGCGACCGTTCGAACACGGATTCGACATATACTTCAAAGAGGCGACGATTCAGTACAACTCGTCGTGGGGGAAACCGCTCTGCGTCGTCAAGAAGGACGGCATCATTGAACCCGACCTGCCCGGCACGGCGGACGCCGCGTTCACAGGAGAAATCCAGTACGCGGTCGATACGATCACGCACGACGGCGAACCAACGTTGTTGTCGGGGTTGTCGGCGCGGAACTCGCTGGAACTGTGTTGGCGGGAAGTCGAGTCGATTCGGACGGGGTTGCCCGTGTCGGTGGGGTGATGCGACGATTAAAAGGCGCGAGGGTGGTCGGGAATAAACCTGATCACCCTCACGTCATTTGAACGTCAGGCGTCTCCGGTAAGGCGGAAGACGACTGGTACTTCAAGCCTCAGCACGTCGCCTTTGTAGGTGTCCGGCAGCGGGTTGAAGGGACCCGCCGCTTTCGCGCTACCGATTGCCGCGTCGTCCAGCCATTCGGAACCGGACGACACCGCGACGCTGACCCCCACAATCGATCCGTTTCGACGCACGGCAACGCGCAACGTCACCGTGCCTTCCAGCCCCAACTCGCGCGCGTATCGCGGGTAGTCTTGGCTTTTTACGATACGCTCGCGGATTTCGACCAGAAAGTCTTGGAATGCGTCTTGCCGGGTCTCAATCGCGACGGTTGAGGACAATATCGAGGATAGTCCCGTTCCGAAGCCGCTTGTCTTGATTTCAGGCACGACGGTTGAGGTATAGGCGGATTGCATCGTGACCGGCAGCGAGATCGCCCCGATGTTGGCGGGCATCGAGTCAGCAAGAGACAACGCCGGAGCCTCCTTGACGGTCATATGTCGCATCGCCTCGTTCGCCGCGTTGCCCGAGTTGATTGCGATGGCGAACGATCCGTCGGAGAGCGGCAGATCGACGTTCGTCGTCAGGCTCGACTGCATCGGCGCTTTTGAAAACGTGCGCGGCTGGATTTCCGGCGCCTTCGTCCGGCGCTGCACGATACGCGGCTTTATCGGCGGGATTTCGACCATCTCCGCGCCGAACTCCTGAAGCAACAGGTCGCGCTGCGAGAGGA
>JAQBWJ010000371.1 GCA_027625215.1 Candidatus Poribacteria bacterium | reverse complement strand
TTCGCTCGCGTTCTTCTTCAAGTGAGACGGCGTGTAGTGGAACCAAGGCATCTGAACCGTCGGCTGATTCATCCACCCGACCCGCTCATGATAGTTCAAAAACTCCGTGACGAATATCTGCGCGACAAGGCTGAACCAGATCATTACCGCTCCGACCAACGCCGCGATCCGCAGAGTGCGCCCTCCAACCGCCGTCGCCGCTTGGACGATCACGTGCCGCTCCGCGCGCGATCGGTTCGACGCCGCCGAGCCCTTCTATTGCCTCGCGCTCGTTAGGACTCAACTCCTCCATCGACACCGCGCCGGAGCGAAGCCCGTCCCAAATGGAATCGGCATATCGCCGCGCAACGTACAGTTTCAGCCATGCGAATACGGCGAAGACGAAAACGCTCGTTCGGAACCAGTATTTGTTGAGGAACGCCAACGCCTCCGCGTCCGTCAGGTTGATGAACGATTCGTTCATCTGTGGCAGGAAGCCGGGCAGCGTCTTGAGGATCATGACGGGCAGCGTTGCCAACGAGAATGCCGCCGCCACCCACACGACCGTCAGCGGCTTCAATCGCAGCAGTCGCCACACGAAACGGAACTCCAAAAACCGTCGCCAGTCGCCCGTCGACGCCTGTCGCAACTGCGCGAACGGCACGTACATCATCGCCACGATGAACAATGCGACTCCGAGCAGCCCCGTCGTCGGTCCGACGAACGCCGTCTCGTACCCTTTCGTGAACGAGTTCGTCCATCCGGCGTACCATGCGAACGTCCACAAGATACCGGCGGGCAGCGTGAACGCCCATACGTTCAACATCGCCTTCAACCCGACGACAAAGTTCGCCCGCAGCGAGCGCGTCAAGATGCCGGGCGTCCGTTTGACGCGGCTCCACCAGCCGGATTCGGCGCGGATGCGTTCCACCCACCGTTGCGCGGCGAACCAGTTGGGGAAGGTCGCCGCGTCGAGCGTCGATTCATGTGATTCCATGTAAGCGCGGAACGAGCCGTCGCGCTCCTTTCCACCGCTTCGTTTCCACCATTGCTTGACGACGCCTCGCTGCGCGAGTCGATAGACCCATCCCACCGCGAACACGGCGAAAATCGGGTTTTGACACATGAACGCGGCAACCAACAGTTTCCACACAAATGCGATGGACAGTTTTGCCGCGACAACGAGGCGGCGCGGTTGCGTTTTCGCGCCTTGATCGATAAACGAGGTGGTGGTGTTCATGCAATCGCCTCTGCGAGCGCCGCGCCTTCCATGAACTCGCCTTTGAAGCCCATGTACTGCGCGATGGTCGGGGCGACATCCGCCTGTTGGACGACGCGGTCAACGACCGTGTTCTGCGGGATGCCGGGACCCCACATCATCGCAAAAATCTCATGCGCCGACCGCGATCCGAAGTGGTGCTGACAGGGGACTGCGCTCATCGGGTTGCTGTCTCTGCCGCAGTCCGGCACGACGACAAAGATCGTGTTGTCGCGGTATTCCTCGTCTCGCTCAACTGTCTCGACCAACTGCTTCAGCCCTTCGTCCATGATCGAAATGGCGCGTGTGTAATGCGACAGGTAGCCCCAATGGACGTAATCGCAGTCGTTGTAGTTCACCATGAGGAGGCGAGGACGCAACTCTCGGATGGCGCGGATCGCCAATTCGGTCAGGAGGCGGTCGCCGCGCGGGTTCACGAAGCCAGTATCGCCGTAATACTGACGCCATCGTTCCCAAAAGCCGTCGATCTCTGCCGTCGAGATCGCGCCTTCGTTACGATCATCCAACGACTCCATCTTGTGGAGTTCCTCGCGCATCTTCTTGAGCTCTTTTTCGGAGCCGTCCCACTCATCGACCTTGTGGCGCAGCAGGTATGTCTTGAACCGATAGAGGCTCAACACGTTCGAGCGGTAGTTCAACCCGAACAGATGATGGTTGCTGAACGTGTAGAACTCCTCGTCGATACGATCTTCGCCGTTCACGATGAGCGTTTGATGGGAGGGGACGTTGTACGTCTTGCGAAGATACTCGAACACGGTTGGCGCTTCGGGCTCGAACCGTTCGCGGAGGAAGCCATCGGAGACATCCTCGTATTTGCCGTACTTGCCCGTGATGATGTTCAGAGTGCCTTGTCCGTGACTCGTTTCGAGCCCGTCGATCTGCGCGATTTCGGTCATGGGGAAGAGCGTTGCGCGTTTGGGGAGCTCTTTGCTTAGGTACGGGCTGTACGTATATTGTGCGTCGATGGTCTCTCGGCGGCGCGTCCCACCCCCAAAGCGCATGATGATGACGTTGGGACCTTTGTAGTCCGGCAGCGACGCAACGCTTTCTTGCCCGAACGCGAACGACGGGCTCAACACCAACCCTGCCGATCCGACGGCGGCTGATCTCAGAAAATCACGGCGGTTGATTCGAGACACGGCGACCTCTCCCCTCACGATTCTATACCTCGCACTCGGCTTGACTTCTCGCCGACACTTCCGCTACCTTCCCAAGCAAACCAATTTTAGACGGCAACGGCTCAACCTGCAAACTGTTACGCGATTCCACGAGACGCAACTCCCATGACATTGAACGCAAAGAAACTTGCTAAACCGAACATCTTGCGGTGTCCCATCTGCGAGCAAATTGTCGCGTACGAGGCAGGCAAACCGCTTCCCGCCGGATTTCCTTTTTGTAGTCCGCGTTGCAAAATGCGCGATCTCAACGCATGGCTGAACGAAGATTATGTCTTGGGGCGCGACCTGACGACCGAAGAAAAGGAAGACCTCGATCCCGAAGAGTTGAGCCGCGAAGACCTGCTCGCGCTTGTGAGAGAACTTCAAGAATCCAAACAGAACGACGAAGAGGACGATGACGACATCATCATCTGACATTCTGGCGTACCTCGAAAAGCGTTTGTCTTCGAGCCGCTTGAAGCATGTGCTCGGCGTGCGCGATACGGCGAGGATGCTCGCCGAACGTCACGGTGAAGACGCCGACCGCGTCGAACTCGCCGCGCTATTGCACGATTGCGCCAAGTGGATGAGCGTCAAGGAGCAGTTCGCCGCGTGCGAGAAGTACGACGTTCAACTCAGCGACGACGACCGCTTACAGCCGTCCGTGCTTCACTCATATGTCGGCGCGGAGATGGCTCGAAAAAAGTTCGGGGCGGATGACGTGATTTGTCAGGCGATTCGCGCCCACACGACGGGTTGGTCGCCGATGTCCCGATTCGACATGACCTTGTTCGTCGCGGATTTCTGCGAGCCGGGACGACCCTATGACGCCGCCGTCGAAGTCCGCGAAGTGGCGACGGACTCGTTGGAGCGGGCGACGCTGCTCACCATGACGCGCAAACTCAATGTACTGCTCCAACGTGGAAAACTAATCCATCGTCGCACCGTCGAGGCGCGGAACACGCTACTATTGGCGATGGAAGAACCCAACTAGCGCCCATCGACCACTCGAAACGGAGACCGCCACCGTGAGCGCGACCGATACCGCGCCTATCAACGCGACGAGCGAACGACTCGCCCACCTTGCCGCCGACGCCGCGCTTGACCTCCGCGCCCGCAACGTGACGCTGCTCGACCTGCGCGAGATGAACACCTTTACGGACTTCTTCGTCATCTGTACCGGCACGTCCGACACCCATATCGAGGGCATCGTCGGTCGCGTGATGGAGCGAATGAAGGAAGCAGGCGAAACGCTGTTGCATCGGGAAGGGCATCGACGGGCGAACTGGATTTTGCTTGATTACGTCGATGTGATCGTGCACGTCTTCTCGCGCGAATCGCGCGCTTTTTACGGGCTGGAACGGCTCTGGGGCGACGCGACGCGCGTCGATTTAGGCGATGACGACACGATTGACGCCGACGCGACGATTGTGGAAACGCCCTCCCTAACCCGATTCAGCGCGTTGGACGACGCGGACGAAGACGAAGACGAGGACGACGATGCGGTTGATTGGGACGAGGTCGACGAGTTAGACGACGACTGGGACGAGGACGAATGACCATGTGGCAGGAAATCCGCCAAACGGCGCATGACGCTGTTCGCGCCGCCATTCAATCCGCCATCGATAAGGGTGAACTCGGGCTGGACGCGATCCCTGAGATTCCAATCGATCTCCCCAAAGACCCAACCCATGGCGATTTGGCGACACCCGTTGC